>NZ_JAAHHU010000011.1:0-156292 GCF_010672095.1 Moorena sp. SIO3I6
GGGTAGCGTTAGATGTGGTAATTGTGACCGCATTAGCGTCGATTTCCCTAAGAGTGCTGGGAAACAACCTCCTGCCATTTTTAATTCTTGCGATCGCTGGCATCGTCTGGAACATCTGGGCATTTGTTTTCCTCGCACCCCGTATACTCCCCAGATACTGGTTTGAGCGTGGCATCGGGGACATGGGACAATCCATGGGAGTGACAGCAACCGGTATTTTGTTGATCCAGATGGTAGACCCAGATAACCATACCGGTGCTTTTGAGAGTTTCGCCTACAAACAGTTGTTTTTTGAACCAATAGTAGGCGGTGGCTTATTTACTGCTGCTGCACCAGCACTGATTGTGCAATTTGGCCCTTCGGTAGTGTTACTGCTAACAACAGGATTACTAGCCTTCTGGTTAATCTTTGGTCTGTGGAACTTTAAGCGGATGAGAAAGACATTCAGGCAAGCTAATCTATAAAGGGTTAGTCCGTTATATTAGATCGTTGCCTATTGCTTAATTTTCTGCTATTTTTGACCAGCGATCACAGAATAAAATATAGGTTGGGTTGAGGTTGGTTAAATCCAATAAATCAAGGTAAAAGAAGCCAGAGATGATGTTGGGTTTCGTTGCCTCAACCCAACTACAAGATAATGCGTTCGCGTAGCGTGACCAAAGGTCAATCGCGTAGCGGCTCCAAAGGAGCATCGCTTAGTGATCGGATTATCTTGTCGATTGGGCAAAACAAATATCTTTAACAATTGAACTGATAGATTGCCGATTTTTGCCCACCTCAAGTTACGGCTAGTAGCGAGGGATTGCCTACGGCACCAGTGTGATCGCAAAAAGCTGGCAACCATCACATAATCTGTGGGAGCATGGCATCTGTGCAAATAGCTCCGATGTTTCCATGCCAAAGAATAACTCTGAAGTAAAAGACCAAGCACGAAGAATCTTGGACGCAATAGCCTTCACTCCCTTTGACCAATGCCAACTCTTGAACCGTGATTTTAGCCACATCCCTGCTCGTCCTGGCATCTATGCCATCAGGCATAAAACTGATGGACTGCTTTACATTGGTAAGACCAAGAGCTTGCGAGGTCGCTTCAGTGGTGGACACAAAGCTTTTTTGTGGGCATGGCTCGACAAATATAGCGACGAAGATGTTCGTATTGCTATGCAGACAATTTCCTACTGGCAAAACCCTGCGCTACTATTGGAGCTAGAAGCTATCATCTTGAGGGCTACCGAACCTCCCTATAATGTCAAAATCCCAATGGAGCAGTAAACTTATGCAGGTAGAACTTTTGGGGCGAATCTCCTCCACTGATGCAAAGGTCATCTTGGAACGCCTGCCCGAACATATTCAGGCTGCTCTCGTTGAGCGTGCTGCTGAAATTGAGTATCCAATTGAAGCAGTTATTGAGATGGCAATTGCCAGCTTTCTCGATACCGAAGCATTAAGTTTTGTAGACTGTAAACCGGGGCGTGGACAATAAGTCCAGCCAGTTATCATCGGTTGCAGCTAGGCAAGGCTAGGGCTGAGGTCTTATACCAAATCCGGTTACTATAGGACACATATCTTATTGATAAAATTTTGATATATATGGATTCTAATTGACTTGTTTGTGGTCTGGCTAAACCAGATTTGGTATTACTCTTCAAAACCACCGACACTTGAGAATCAGACAACATATAGGCTAAACGTTCTTGAGGATAGCCCAGATCAAAGGGAATGTAAGCTCCCCCAGCCTTTGTAGACTTTTTCAGCAAACGCTAGCTAGACAAAATTTAAGTTTTTCAGCTAATACCTGAACGTGAGGTTCACCATCAGGACGGATCCCTTGATGGATCACCCGATTGGCTGATTGAAATTCGTTCCCCTGACCAAAGTACTTTAAACTTGCAAAATAAGATTCTGCATTGCCTCAGTAATGGAACACAATTAGCCTGGTTAATCGATTTCGCTCGTCAGCAGATTTGGGTCTGGCAGGGAGATGACTTACCCATAATCTGTTCAGGAGCAGAGATTCTGCCAAGTTTAGGCATTCTACCCGAACTTACGGTCAACGGGGTAATGGCTATGACTCGCCGATCATAGCTCGTTGCCCCTTGCTTGATTTTATGCTATTTGTTGCCAGATATCAGGGAATAAAATATAGGTTGGGTTGAGCTTGGTGAAATCCAATCAATCAAGATAATGCGTTCGCGTAGCGGCTCCTTTGGACCATCGCACTTTTAAGATGATTTTGGTAAATTGTGGGTAGCATTTTTAGTTATATCATGTCGGCATAATTACCCTTAATAAAAATCTCCCCATCTCCCGATCTCCCCATCTTCCCACACTTCCCACACTTCCCACCCTCCCCTTAATTATGGGTATTCAACCAGACTTGATATTAGAGGCCTTTTTGTCACTCCCCCCGGAATAACTGGCGATGATGTTCTAAACACTGCTCATGTGAATCAAACAGGATTTGATCATTAATGTAATCTCGAATAGGAATATTAGTATTTGGTCCTTTAAAAACACCTATAGAAATACGTTCCTCATCTGGTATGCGAACTCGATGTATAATTGAGTTTATCCTTCCGCCTAGCATTTTTTATAAGGTTTCAGACAGAAATAGCACCCCATACCCTGGTTGGGGATTAACGTCATGCCATTGATCATCCCAAAACACTTCTAATCCTGGCTTGTCCATCAAAATTACAGTCATCAAATCATAGTCTTTATGAGCTTTCATTCCACTATTGCTTTTCTTATTTGTATTTACATTAGCAGGATAATAGGCAATTGAGAATGATGAAGAGAGATCACTATCAATCACGACTTCCTCGAAATAGTCTTCAACACCAAAGTAACTAAATATCTCTTTTAACAGAACTATAATAATACGCTCTTCACAATAGTTTGAAATTTTAAAAACTGAATTGCGACACTCTTTAAAGGGGCCACTGGGATTATTCAACCTAAATAAAAACTGTTGAACCGAATGTATGTCATCAATTCAACGGTCGATATAACCTTCAACTTTACCATGGGCAAACCATTTTTGTTTTTGGATTTCGTCCTGCCTGAAAAAAGCTAAAGCCTCTCTTTTTAGAATTTTAAAATGTTGAAAAATTTCTGGTTCTGGTATTCTGACATAGCAGCAACCCAGATTAACAAGGGTGTTTATTTCTTCTCGCGTAACCCTATCTACAGCATTGAGAGTTGGTAGTTCCATGATTCAGAAAACAAAAAAAATAACTCAACTCAGGTAATTATACCAGGATTCTGGGAAGTTTATCTAAGTCGCGATCGCCCAATACAGTATAATAGGATTTGAGCCGCAGAAAAGACCAGTATATAGTGAACTTACAAGAGCGAATAGAATCTCTAGAAGCGAGAATATATAGTCCTTCCGACTTTCCTCTTGCCCAGTTGAGTCAAACCGAACTCGACAGTTTACTCACATTAATTAACTATAGGAATCTAGAATCAATCTACCCCTTGTCGCCGAGGCAAGAAGGGATGCTGTTTGAGAGTCTCTATGCTCCTGAATCGGCGTTGCTGAATATGAAAATGGTTTAACCAGAAAGGGGGATTTTATGATCTCTTAAATAAGAGCTGATTCGTAAAGTAAATCTTAAGAAGTCTGAAAGCCTTGCTATGATTGTCTTTTGGTTATTAAATAGTTCAAATGTTCTATTTGATCGCAAGCCTTATCCTACAAGGATTACAGCGAGTTTACGAATCAGCTCTAATAAATAATAAGCCTAATTGATAACTCCAACATTTCTTCAGATTTAGAGTAACAAAGAGTTCGTCGATGTAGTCTGGCTAAATAATGTCTCAATCTTGTATTTTTATTCGGCGTTGCTGAATCAAAGAATGCTATAATGAAAATAAAAACATGACATGCGCGGGCATTCCATAGTTTTCTTTTTAGAATACCATTTTTTTATTCAGCAACGCCCTATTTCCCACTAATATTGCACTCGATTAAGGGCCACAATTACTAACCAAGATTGCTGCTCACAGGGTAAACCAGGTGGGCGGTAGTAATAATCAAAAATCTCAAATCCTGCTTGTTCAACACAGGGAGCCAAGCTTTTATATTCCCAACCTACAACATAGCGATAGCCGGTTGGACGAACACTATAACCCTCATGATCACCACGAATCATTGACATAACTATGGCACCATTGGTAACAAGCGATCGCTTTAAATCCTTAAGTACCCTAACCATGGAAGCACGGGGAATATGAATCAGGGATGCATTGGCAAAGATCCCATCAAAGCTCTTTGGTGGCAGCTTGAGGCTCAGAAACGATTGCTGCCAAACCTCGCATCCTGAAACTTGTTGCGCCATATTCACAAATGCTGGTGTAGCATCGAGACCAATTACTTGATGACCCTGGTCTTTAAAAGCAACCAAGTCTCTACCAGGACCACCTCCTAATCCAGAATCTTGCCTGGATTACGGGGCATAGCATCCACCAAGGCGTTGCGATTTTGAGACACATCGTGATTCCAGGTGCCTTCCCGGAAAGATTCTGCTGTTGCTTGATACTCAGCAATTGTCACTATTTCGTGATCTTCCACAATAGTTCAACCTGGTAATACTCAAGCAAATTTTACTATTTAACTAATAACTGGATAATAAACTCAGCCGCAGTGATATAAATTCGTTCTGGGGGTTGCTCACCTCTAGGCACCTGAACCCACCAGCCTTGGCATCTGGGCGATCGCCACAAATCCAAATGGGCAATTGGTGGTGAAGCATAGAAACTGTCTTCCCCTGCCCCCAATAGCCCTGAACTCCAGTGGGTAAAGTAATCGTGACTAATCCGGTGGATGGGAAAATTGCCATACAGAGGGACACCCCAGCCATCAATAGCGATCAATGCTTGGATGTTTCCTCCCAGTAGCTGCCAACCCCAAGCTGCTGCGATCGCACCCACTACCCCAGCACTGAAGCTGATCAAGACTATGGGAGTCTTCACCAAACCAATGTGACGTTGCAAGAACTCTAAAATATGAATAGCTGAGTAAGCTGGGTAGTCCTGAGCTGGAAAAATTAAGACTTTCTCAGTCCAGGGACTTGATAGCTCCAAGCTTGCTAAAAAATCCTGGGTCAGTTGGGGCTCATGGATACCGGGGCAAATAATTAAGTACGGGGACATGATTAAACGCTAAAGAGGCAAAGAAGGGAAATCAGCTGGATGTATAAGACAGTTAAGATTAAGAAATGACTATCAGGACTTACGCGGTTAAGTTGATTTCGCCCCCCTAGCCCCCCAATTCTGGGGGGTAAAGATGTCAAAGTCCCCCAGAATTGGGGGATTTAGGGGGCAAATGCGTAAGTCCTGACTATTGAGAAATGACTAATGACTAATGACCAATTGTCCCAAATGCCATCAACCTATCAATAGCAAGGTAATTACCTGTCCCCATTGTGGAGCAATCCTTAAAGCCTATGGTCATCCGGGGATTACCTTACACCAAACCACAGGAGATACACCCTTGTGTGAAACCTGTACCTATCATGCTGATGATACCTGTACCTTTCCCCAACGTCCCTATGCTAAGGAGTGTACCCTTTACGAGGATAGTTCTGAAAGTACCTCAGAGCCTGAGCAGATTTATAATCCCCAGCGTGGCTTACTCGAATCCCTCAGGCTTTGGTGTCAAAGAAACCCAGCCTTACTAGGTCTATTGGTATTAATCGCTGCTAGCTTTTTGCTAGCCCTGATGGCAAATAGTTAAATTAAACTAAGTTTAATTTAACTAGTACTCCGTCAACATTGAATCGACTAGACATGATAGTACTAAGCACTACGAAATTGACAGATTGCTAGCAGTCGCTGAGTCGGTTGGTGTTGTCTGTGAGGTGTCTACTTGCAAATGTTCTTTAACCGTAATTTTTTTTTCTTCACACACCTCTAAATCAAACCAGAATGTTGTCCCAACTCCCACTTCACTAACTAAGTTTACTCGGCTATGATGTCTTTCGATAATGTTTCTGACAATTGAAAGCCCCAATCCCGTCCCTTCCAGGGTATGAACTCGGTTTTCTACCCGGAAAAATCGGTCAAAAATTGCCTTTTGGTCTTCTGGAGCAATGCCAATTCCCGTATCAGAGATTTCAATTCGCACCCTGCCTTTTCCTTCTTTGGGATTGAGTTCTGGTTCTAATTGATAAGCACGAATTACCACTCGTCCACCAGGCTCCGTGAATTTCAACGAGTTGCCCACTAAATTAGCCAAGACTTGGAGCAACAAATCGTAGTGACCCATAACTGGTGGTAAATCTGGTTCAATCTCCTGAGCCAGTTCAATAGTTTGGTCACGAGCATTGAGCTGATAAGTGCGCAGGGTTTGCTCTATAGGTCGAACAATGTCAAAGGGTTCAAGTTGATAAATTCGACAAGATTCCAGCCGTGATAAATCTAGGACATCGTTAACGAGACGGGTTAGTCGGTCAGTTTCCCGATTAGCCGTGTCAAGAAACTCCTTCCGCTCAGCTTCGCTAAGTTCTTCGCCGTAGTCGTGGAGGGTTTCGATAAATGATTTAATGTTAAATAGAGGTGTTCTGAGTTCGTGGGAAACATTGCTGATGAAATTGCTTTTTGCTTGATTAAGTTCCACCTCACGGGTGATATCCTGAACAGTGATAGCAATTCCCTTAATATTTTCCCGGGATTGGTTGAGTACCTTACTTAAAAGAATGCGAACTGTACGAGAGACCGGTTTGGTCAGAGTAATACGAAACTCTTCACCTTCGCGGGATTCCCGTTCTGTTTCTGTCTGTTTCTCCGCTGTAGCCATTTGATAAAGCGGTCGTGTTAGTTCCATTGTTACCACATCAGGGAGATGGTATAAGACATTTTTACCGATAATGTCTTGCTCATGCCAACCAAAAATCCGCCGTGCTGTCGGGTTGACTAACATTACCTGAAAATTGGTATCAATCAGTACAGCACCATCAGCAATTGTGGAAACTAGAGTCTCTAACTTAGCTTTTTCTGCGGTAAGTTCTTCAATATTTTGCTCCTCATAGCGTTCTAAACGCTCTGCCATGTCATTGAAGCTAGACACCAATTCCTTTAGTTCTACTCCCAAAGGCATCTCAATCCGCTGTTTGAAATTACCAGCAGCAATATTTCTCACCCCTACTAGTAGTTCTTTAATGGGCTTAGTGATAGTCAAGGCGTTGCCCACTGCACCTAAAATCACCATCACCCAGATCGAGATAAACACAGCAATAGTAACATCTCTGGTTAAATTGGAGGAAACCACCACCGTAGGGTTAGGGTTAATGCCCACAGCTAAAACCCCTAAGTATTTGTTTTCCTCGTCGATTAGGGGAACAAACACATCAGTGACTTGACCATCAGGAGTCAGGTGCTGCCGTGCCATGGGCTGATCAGAGTTTTTGGCGTAGCCCTCCGGTAGCTCAATCCGACGCTTAATGGTTAAAGAATTCTTTACTTCTGCTGCGGAGAAAGGAATGCCAAAGATTATTTCCCCATCCTCGTCAGCATATATAATGTAACGCACACTGGAGGTACTACTGTAGAAGCGGCTGGAAAAGCGAGCTAGTTCGTCGAAATTATTTGCCGCAACATGAGGTTCAACGTTGGCAGCCAGCAAGAGACCGAGATCACGACCAAAGCGAGTGTCGTTCATCCTAGCATCCTGCTGAATCGTATTCACCGCCCAGAAGGTCAAGCCACTCATGAGCAATGAGACAACCAGAGTTGCTGCTGCCATTAGCTTGGTCTGGAGGGTAAACTCCGACCACCAACGCCTGATAATGTCGATAAGGGTTTTTAGCAAAGCTAGCAAGGTCGGTTCAACTCTCTCAACAGGGAAGACAACAACACTCTTTCCAAAGGTAGATGCTTTGATTGTGGCAAAGCATCTACTTTTGGCTATCCTCCAATTATAAAGCCAGAAAACCTTACCTCTTGAGTGGAAAATAAAGATGATAGGTGATAAGCGCGTTTGTATCATCGGTTGTGAACATACTCCCAAAGGCCAAGAGGCAAGAGGCAAGAGGCAAGAGGCAAGAGGCAAGAGGGGTTCGAGATCCTCAGTTTTATTGTCCAATAAAAAAAGACCTCCTAGGTTTACATCTCAAATACAAACGCTATAGGTGATAGGTCTTAGGTGTCGGGTTTTAGGATTTAACGCCTAATCATAAAGAAAAACAAGATTATTTATTACTCATAAAGAGAGTTTTATAATTCAAATATATACCCAAAGTTGGCTTTTTTTTGTTTACTTACTCAAATATGATGCATAATAATGCAAAAATCCAAGCTAACACATAACGGGATTTAGAGAAAATAGAAGAATAAAAAAGGGTATAATGATTTGTCGGCAAAGCTTTCACGCCAAAGTGACCCCTAATGAACGAGACAACCCCCGTAGCAATGCCGCATGGCTGAATCAAGGCATGAATATAAGTGGGGTGGGCATCCTCCCCGCCCGAGGCAGGAAACGGGCAAGATGCCCATTCCACAACAAGATGCCCATTCCACAACAAGATGCCCATTCCACAACAAGATGCCCATTCCACAAAACTAATAAAATCATTCCGCATTGATGCAACGCCAGCCATGTTTCCGTGTTTTGGAAAATGGTGGAAACGATTTGATGATCTATTTACTCATAAAGCTCAAAAAAGGGAGTTTGGACATTATTCAGGAGGATTATTGGGGTAATGTGAAAGAAAAAACCTATTTCAAATGGCAGAGAACGCTGTAGGTGTGACCTACCATCGTTTGTCGCATTTTTTAACAAAAGCACCCTGGTCTGGGACAAAGATCAATGAATGTCGCTTGGAGATAATGAATAAGTTTATTCAGACAATAATCAGCAGAGGTTTTAGATTGATAATTGATGATTATGGTCACCAAAAAAGTGACCACTTGACAGAGGGAGTGGGAAGACAGTTATGTCTTTTCGATTTTTTGATTGGTTAACCATGAATTGTAACGTTTTTGCCGTTGATCAAGCAAGTTTGGGCTTCATTCATTTGGGCTTAATTTTTTATAAGTAACGCTATTTCATTTCAATCAGCTTAATCGAGGTATTATGATTACTTGGAGTCGAGTGATAATGAATCAGGAAACGGCAAAGCTTCTAGAAGCTTTGCCGTACCCAGAATGGCGAGCATTGGAAATTTCTGGGCATACTTGGAGAGATTTTGGGTTCCGGGAATATCATACGATCAGTTATCCTGAGTACGATATTTGCTCGAATTCTCTAGCAGAAAGTTTTGATTTAATTATAGCAGAGCAAGTTTTCGAGCATCTATTATATCCCTATCGAGCTTGTCGGAATGTCATTTCTATGCTTTCTCCAGGAGGGTATTTTCTCATCTCCGTTCCCTTTCTAGTCAAGGTTCATAATTACCCCATAGACTGTACCCGGTGGACAGAAACAGGACTCAAATACTTTCTTCACGAATGCGGTTTTCCTCTAGAGACTATTCAAACAGGTTCTTGGGGAAATCGCCAATGTATTATTGCTAACTTCTCTCAATGGATTCCATACAATCCCCAAGTTCACTCGCTAGAAAACGAACCTGACTTTCCCTACCATGTCTGGGCATTAGCTCGTATATAACCTTTTAGCTAGCTGACACAATGAATTTTACTCTACCTTCCCAGTACGACTTTTTACCTCGTTTCTACCGACTCGTATTGACCAATATTCTTTCTAGCATTATTGTGCCTCTGTCTGGGTTAATAGATCTAGCATTCTTAGGACATTTGTCCGATATTCGTTACTTAGCAGGGGTAGCCTTGGCTGGGATCGTCTTTAGCTACTTGTATCGGGTTTTAAAATTCTTACGTTCTTCTACCACTGGTATGACTGCGCAAGCTATGGGAGCAGAGGATGACGAAGCTATGCTACTGATTCTACTGAGGAATGGTCTCATCGCTCTGGGACTCGCTCTCCTAATTCTGACTCTTCAGTACCCGTTACAAAAGCTAGGGTTCACTTTCCTCGTTGGTTCGATGGAGGTGAAAGATGCAGGTCTTGACTACTTTAATGCCCGTATCTGGGGAGCACCGGCTGTTTTATTAAACTTCGTCCTCATCGGTTGGTTGTTTGGGCGAGAAATGAACAGCTTTGTTTTAGTTTTATCTGTAATTGAAAGTGTCGCCAATGTGGTACTGGACTATATATTTATTATTAGGTGGGGGTGGGGCAGTACTGGAGCAGGAGTAACCACAGCCATAAGTCAGTATCTGATGTTGTTAGGGGGATTAACCGTAGTATGCTTCCATATCGATTGGTCAGCCGTGTTAGCAACAATCAAAAAGGTTCTGGACTGGTCGGTTATCAAAGCTACCTCTAAGCTGAACGGGAATCTGTTAGTCCAAAGTTTAACTCAGGTCACAACTTTATCCATTTTCACCAATCTGAGTTCAGCTATGGGGGTTATTGTACTGGTCCAAAATACTGTACTATTGCAAGCAGCAGCTTTATGCCTGTTTGTGGTTCAGGGTGTAGGATTTGCTACCCAAAGTTTGGCAGGCAACTTTAAAGGTCAGGGAGCTTCTTCGCAGTTGGCAAATCTTGCCGTGATCGCTGGAATGACAAGCTTGTTTATTGCCCTTTCTCTAGCTGGTGTATGTATACTCTTTCCAAACTCCGTATTTACGCTTTTAACAAACCATACAGAAGTGACTGAAAATATTTATCGCTATCTTCTGTGGCTATTACCTTTCCAGATTTTTTCCGCCCTGACTTCGAGCCTAGAAGGATACTTTGTAGGACTGACAGAAGGAAAAATTTTGCGCAATTCTAGCTTGGCGGCCTTTAGTATAGGATTTGTGCCGCTCGCAATTGCTGCTTGGTATTGGCATAGCAATAACCTGTTGTGGTTTGCAATGTGTTTATATTCGCTTGTAAGGGCGATCGCCTTGGGGGTAAAGTTGCTAGAGACGTTGCGGGACGATCTTGGGAATGCGACAACCACTTCGACAGCGAGTTGAGAGCGATCCATCTCGCAAATTAATCACGATTAATCTGGGGATAAATACATACAGGTCATTAAAAGCAACAGAGAAAAACATGATAATTTTAATCTATGACCTATATAAAAAACTGCGAACAAGACATCGCGTCTATTTAGTCCACACATTATTAGTCCACACATTAAATAAATGGAGCGATAGCTATTGTTACCTTAGCAAATTTATCGGTCTATTTTTTATTGGTTTTTGCTTAGTCGTTGCCTGTCATGACTCTGGGAACTATCAAAATTCAACTTCACATAAAAGCCAGAGAAGTGATCGCCTTACTATTGGAACGACATTAAAACTTCAAAATATCGACCCTGCTGCTACTTATGGATGGGCTGGAATTAATGTAGTTTATAACCTGAGCAACACTCTCTACGCTAACAAATTGGGCAGAGCCGAGCTAGAACCGCAACTGGCAACAGAAATGCCGGAAATAAGTGAAAATAATTTGCTCTACAAAATTCCTTTGCGGAAAGGAGTAACTTTCCACGACGGTACTCCTTTTAATGCAGAAGCCATGAAGTTTTCCTTGGAACGCTTTATCAAAAATGGCGGCAAACCTTCATTCCTGCTCTCAGAGCTGGTCGAATCTGTAGAAGCCACAGGAGAATATGAACTCAGCATCAAACTGAAACAACCATTCTCTGGGTTTACTGCTATCTTAGCTTTCCCTGGTACTTGTGCAGTTTCTCCCAAAGCTTATGAAATTGGTAAAGAAAAGTTTAATCCTAAAATCTTTGTTGGCACCGGCCCGTATAAGTTGGCTGAGTATAACACCGATTCTATCCGCTTGGATGTTTTTGAGGATTACTGGGGAGAAAAACCAGCTAATAAAGGGGTGGATATGCAGATTTACGCTGATAATCCCGCTAACTTATTTAATAGTTTTCGCACTCATGCCGTCGATATTGCCTATCGAACCCTGGAGCCAGAACAGATAAAAAGTTTGCAAAAAGGCAGCGCTAGAGGAGATTGGCAAGGGATCGAAGCCTCGGGAACTTCCCTAAGCTACATGGTATTGAATTTGAGGCAAGAACCCTTGAATAAACTGGAGGTACGCCAAGCGATCGCGGCTCTGGTCAAGCGTTCTTCGATCGTCCAGCGAGTCTTCCAGAATCAGGTAGAACCAGTTTATAGCCTACTTCCTACTGTCTTTAATGCTTATAAGCCAGTCTTTGAAGAAGCCTATGGGGATGGAGATTACGATCGGGCAAAAGAGTTGTTAAAAAAAGCTGGTTACTCGGCTGAAAATCCTGCAATTGTAGAAATTTGGTATCCTGCTGGTTCTAAAACTTACGAATTAGTAGCTGTTACTTTGAGAGCTTTGGCGGATAAAGAGTTGGATGGAGCGCTAGTTTTTGAGATCGAGAGTGTAGACACTGCCACTGCTGCTAGTAATCTATCTAAAGGAGTCTATCCCAGTTTTCTTTTAGAGTGGTATCCCGACTTTTTAGACCCAGATAACTATATTCAACCCTTTTTAGATTGCGATCGGGGCTCTGAGGTAACAGGTTGTAAGGAAGGTGCTGCTCAAAGTCTAGGTTCATTTTTCTATAGCGATCGCGCCAATAAGTTAATTGACGCGCAGCGCCAAGAGCGAGACCCAGAAGCTCGCCACAAAATCTTGGCAGAACTTCAAGACATCCTAGCTCGGGAGATTCCTTACATTCCCCTTTGGCAAAACAAGGATTTTGTTTTTGCTCATAATGGGCTTGAAGGCATCACAACCAATCCCAGTCAGTATTTGCCTTTCTGGACGATTAGGAAGTAACTCAACTTTTTCAGTTTCGCAAGCAAGCCCTAATTATGCCTTATATCCATAAAAATCGGACAGAGTGTCATTAATCAAATGATTAATATAGGCAATTTCTTTTTCATTTAAGTATTCTGCGAACCCGCCAACTTTACCCTTTCTAGTTTTGTAGGATTCTTCATCTTCTAGATTAGCAGGTTTTAGCTTAAGATCGAATTTTTGCGTTTTTTCCATATTTCGCATCTTCTCAAAAGAAGAGTAATTCACCGCTTCGTTAATTACCTCATCTCGGTATTGCACTCCCAAAAAATCTAGAACTATTCTTAATTCTTGGTGGGGATTTTCGTGGATATCTTCATAACGTACTAGCAAAAAATCTTTAGGTATATGTCGATTTTTTTTCCAGATATTGTAATATCTCAATAGAGTCTTTAAGCTACCTACATCTTCATAAATAAACTCTGACAAATTACCTTCATAAGGTTTAATCCTATCTAGGTATTTTTTTAAGCTTTTATCTTGTTTGAAACCATCTGCCCATAAATAAACCCGTTTTTTTTGCTCGAAATAAGCAGAAACAACCACATCTCTTGGATCTCGAACCAAAAAGATAACTTTGACATTTTTGTACCGATCTTTCGATGTTTGAAGTTCCTCTGGTTTGTTCCATTGGGGGTTATCATCGTGATCTATCAGAATTGTCGGAATGTTCGGGTGCAACTCCGCTAGGGGTGTCAATGATAACATTTTCTGTTTAATATCGGGATGAGATAAATCAAATTGTTGTTGTAGGGCTGTACCTATCATTAATCTCAACCATGTACGTCCGCATTTAGGGAATGAAATTAGATAAGCATCAACGTAATTATGCATGTGTCAATTGTCGCTGGGGTAGTGGATCGCAAGTAGTGTTTGAGCATCTCAAACCCCTTGGCCGATTGCGCTCAAGTTACTACATCTTTACTATTACCACAAAAAGTGGCATGGGACGTTTACATTTTTATTATTCCCAGTGGGACTTAAACGAAGTTTAAGCCCAAATAGACCCCAAACCCTCTTTGTGAGCAGCAAATACATCCCTATTTTTGGTCAGCCAATCGAATAAACTATCAATACATAGCTTTACGAAAAGCTTTATTAGCTTCAGTAAATGTCTTCAAATGTTGATTATAACATATTCTTTATACTCCTCCATTTAACTCATTAAAAATAATAAAAACATAGGCACAAAACACCAATAACTTCAAAAATCCTAATAAGGCTTCGTATTCCCTCATTTATATTTTTTATAATCATATTTTTCTTGGGTAGTTTCGATAACAAAAATTCCTCAGTTTATTTTAAATTAGGTTGATAATAGCCATTATGTTGTTACTTTTTCTGACTCAACATTTGTGTGTGATAAAATAGTCAATATCTGTCGCTTCTTCAAAAGAACTAGCATTCATTACGATAGCAAAAGTTCTTTATCCTGGTTCTTCAGTACCTGGTATGCTAAATTTCCCGTTAAAAAACTTATAAAGCTTACTGTATAAGGATTCTTAGGCTATTCAACTAACAAAATTTTCCTTTATACGGCCTCTGACCACTGTTCCCTGTTCCCTGTTCCCTGTTCCCTCTTACATACTGTTTATTTAGCATAACAAGTACGGAAGAGCCTTTATCCTTCTAGACTAGACAATCTCCCACTGAATGTTGCTAGCCAAACCGTCTTTAGTTTATCTAAACTTAAATTTATTTATTAAAATTACTATTATGGCAAGATTTTTTATAATTTACCTAGACTAAGTTTTATTTTAATTACTGATTTTTTGATTATTATTTTTTAGTTTTTAGCAACTACTACTATATATTTTAGCTTTCTTTTTTATACTTATTTCAAAAAGCTTTTATTGTTACCATACCCAGCATCAATTAACAATATTTTTGGTTGGTAACCTCTTGACAAGCTTCTCTCATTCCAGTTTTCAAGTAACTGGGGTGGCTTTGTCAACCCCAGTTACTTGAATGCTTACATTATAATTGCTTTTTTTGAACCCTAAAATCCTTGCTTAGCAAAGATTTTAGGGTTTATTTTATGCTAAATTAGCATAACTACCCCAGAAGAACCGGAATCATTAATCCAATGTCCCCAAGTTTTTTACCCTTGAAGAGAGCCAAATTCAAAATAGTGGCGGTAATTTTGATGAAATTATTGATTTGGGCCATGCTGTGGGCGAGCGCTCCAGCCAATGTCAAGGCTGAAGAAGCCGCCTCACCCTGGCAGAGACATACCATCGAGCAAGGTACTGATGAGGTGCGCGGTGCTGACGGAGTGCGCCTGGCAGATGTTAACGGCGATGGATTATTGGATATTGCCACCCCCTGGGAAGAAGCGGGTCTAATTAAAATTTATCTCAACCCTGGCCATAGTAAGTCCAAGGCCCCTTGGCCTCAAGTCACTGTAGGTAAAGTTGCTTCCCCAGAAGATGCTGTATTTGCAGACTTGGACGGAGATGGAGTGATCGATGTAATTAGTTCCAGCGAGGGGGAAACTAAAACCTTATCCGTACATTGGGCACCGAAGGAAAAAACAGATTATCTCTCAGAGTCATTCTGGGAAACCAAGGCCATTCCTGCAAGCTTGAATAAGCAGCAGTGGATGTTTGCCTTGCCCTTACAGCTCGATGGCAAACATGGCCTCGATTTAGTAGCTGGAGGCAAAAATAGGAAAGCTCAAATTGGTTGGTTCGAGGCTCCAGAGAATCCCCGAGACTTATCGGCTTGGCAGTGGCATTCTCTATACGACGCTGGCTGGATCATGTCTTTAGTAGCGGCAGATTTAGACAGAGATGGGGATTTAGATCTTGTAGCCTCCGATCGTCTGAGCCAAAATCGCGGTTGTCTGTGGTTCGAGAATCCCAGTTTGCCAGGAGCGATGGCCGAAAAATGGCCCCTCCATCGGATCGGTGATGTAGAAAGTTATGGCGATCGAGAGGTAATGTTTCTGGAGCTTGTCGATTTAGATAAAGATGGATTGCTTGATATTTTAGTCGCCATCAGAGGGCAAGAATTAATTTACTTTCGTCAAATTTCAGCTAAACTCGACCAATGGGAAGAATTTACGATTAACTTACCCGAAAATACTGGAAATGCTAAAAGCCTGAAAGTTGCCGATATTAATTTAGACGGAAAGCTAGATATTGTTTTCAGCAGCGAAAATGCACGGGATAAATCCTCTGTAATGTGGCTATCGGATGCAGCACAATCCATTAACTCCGATTTAGCAGCTTACGACATTAGCGGTTTAGAGGGGATTAAGTTTGATTTAGTGCAATTAATCGATTTAGATGGAGATGGAGATTTAGACGTACTTACCAGCGAAGAAACCACTAACTTAGGAGTGGTTTGGTATGAAAATCCAATTCTACCCAGATAGCGGGGATCGCTAATATTGTTCTGAACGATCGTGTCAAAATCAACTCATGAACTGCTACCATAGTAGGGTGGCTTCGTTAATTTAACAATATCGATGACAGATTTGGGGATAACTGCTGGAGAAAACTATAACGATTATGTGGGTCCCGCAGAAGAGTACGATTTCATGGGAGCATCTCAATTTCGGTTGCTCTGTACACTGGGACTTCGGTCCAAGCATAAATTGCTCGATTTCGGCTGTGGCTCACTTCGTGCAGGTCGGCTTTTCCTGACTTACCTTGATGAAGGTTGCTATTACGGGGTCGATCCTAACAGGTGGTTAATCGAGGATGCGATAAAATTTCAAGTTGGACAGGATCTCCTCCGTATCAAGAAACCGTTCTTTAGTTACAATGATCAATTCTCTTTGGCCGAATTTGAAACCCATTTTGATTTTATCCTCGCACAGTCCATATTGACTCATACTGGGATTGACCTAGTGAGGCTTTGTCTCCAGAACTTTGCTAGATATTTGAAACCTGATGGTCTCATCCTTGCTACCTTTTTGGAGGGAGATTCTGACACTGAAGGAGATAGTTGGGAATACCCGATGTGTGTAACATTTCGACCATCGACAATTAGGCAATTAGCACAGGATGTGGGGCTTGTAGGAATTTCAATCCCCTGGTTTCGTCCAAGACAAACTTGGTATGTTTTTGCGAAAAATCCAGACCGTCTTCCCACTGAGGCTATGTTTCCTTATCTTCATGGTGCTGTCTTGTTTGATTCGATGTTGCGGAGTTGAAAAAAATAAAAGGCTCTATCCCTGGGGTCTCCTGGGTTTGTGCTTGAAAAGGTTCGCCATCATACAAAAAACTACTTGCTTTACACGAAAAAAAGTCTCCATTCAACGGCTTCAGAATTGATAAGCTTGCCTTACGATTAAAAACTCAGGAGACCCTATTCCTGTTTAAGGAAGGCTGAGGTTGAAAACCCATCAAATCTTTGCCAGAAAAAGGTTTCAGGATGGAAGTCGGCCTTAATTGAGACATCTGCTCCTGGGATTTGCCATAATTAGCTACCCTTTGGAAGTCAAATAGCGATTAGCCTCATCTTCACTAAGCAGAACTAGCGGCGATCGCTCTGGATCTGAAAAGAAGGCTGGACTTTCCTTTTTGGGAAGGGCGCTCTGTTCAAGTGAGCTGTATGTAATTACAAAATTTCGACGCTCAAAGGGAGAAATGTTGGCAACTGAACCATGCAATGTATCGTAATGTACGAACAAAACTGAGCCAGCAGGACCTTTCGGCGCTGAAATCCCTGACTTCTCTACAAATTTCACAAACGTTCCTCGATCTACGGTCAATGGTACACTGGCTGTGGGACTCTGTACAACGCTGTGATCCCAATCCAGTAAACCTTGTGTGTGAGACCCAGGTATATAATAAATTGGCCCATTGAACTCATTAACCTCGTCTAAAAAAAGGATGACATTTCCCCCTTTCGGCGCGGAAATTTTTTCGTAATGCTGTGCGAAGGCTGAGTCTTGATGCCATCCCCACATTCCTCCTGTAAATGCTGACTTCATCACTATTTTGCTACGGAAGACGTATAACTCACGACCGAAAAGCTGTTGTGCGGGTTCAAGTAAGCGCGGGTGACGGACTAAACTGCGAAAAATCCGGTTGGTGAGATGAATTCCGTAAAGGGTGCGTAAGGTTTCCTCATCTTCTTCCCAAGCTCGCCCCAATGTCTCATCAGCTACAACGATTGGTACTTGAGCGCGGATTGCCGAAACTTCCTCGGAGGAAAAACACTCTGAAATGAATAAAAAACCTTGTTCTTCATATTGTTCTATCTGATCTTTTGTTAGTTTCATTTCTTGTACTCCAAAATGATATCGACAGCTTTTTGGATTCCTCCTGCTTCTCGAAATGATTTGCTTAGCCGTTTGATGCTATCACGAATTTCATTATCTTCTATTACCTGTTCAACAATTTTTTTGAATTCTCTAGGCTGAATACTTTTCTGCTTCACCCATCGTCCTAACCTTAATTCTTCCACTCGATTAGCAACTAGATATTGATCTCCTCCTTGAGGAAAAACAATCATTGGAACTTGGTTAATAATTGCCTCCCAAGTGCTGTTTGTTCCTCCATGGGTAATAAAAACACTAGCGTGCTGGAGAATACTTAGCTGCGGTACATAATTTCTTACTATAAAGTTAGATGGAATCTGTCCGAGCGATTCAACATCAACCATCTCACCTACGGCCATCACTATCGTGCGATCGCTGTCTTTGAATGCTTGTAAACACTTTTCATAAAAAGGATATTTTGTATTATAAAATTTAACTGATCCTAAGGATATATAAATGATTGAGTTGTTCTGAATTGTTTTTAATGGTAGCTCGGGTTCTAAAGGTCTATCGATATAGCAGGGTCCAGTAAAATGATAGTTTTTATTGAATTTCGAACGCTGGATCTGAAACATTTCGGATGCATAGACAATATTTAAATCCCCTCGTAAGTTCATACAATTCGGTTGCAGCTTAAAAACATCACGCTCTTCGATCCGCTTGAGTGGGTACTTTTGTATCAATTGTCGCCAAAGCTGCCTATCTCGATTAAAGAGGCGTAGATGTCGAGGAGTTTCAGCAATCGGATAGGCTTCTAGTAAAAGCTGTATTGGGGGAAAAAAACTAGGCGGTAGTAGGAAATTCGTGTGAATGCAAACTGTTGAGAGATTGAGTAAGTCACCCAGCACAGCTCCCCATAAGCATTTTGATGTAAAAATGAGTAACTTGGGTCGATCACGTTCGAGTTGTGCTAACAAAATCGGTACAGCATCTAAAGTGTACTCTATAACGCGGGATTGAAGCGTCACATCCTCGGGTGCTTCCTTCATCTTGGGAAGATTACAGAATCTTGCTCCATGAGACTCGATCAGATCTCGCAATTCCTCAAAGCAGTAACAAGCTATTTCTTCTCCACGCTGAGCTAGTTCATTCGTTATTCCAACCGTTGTCGCCATTCGCGAGTAAATTGGAAGGTCAAAGAAAACAATATTGGACATTGGATAATGAGAGGGCCGGATTCAAAAATCACGAATTGCTTCAAGCTGTCTCTGAGGGTTTATCAAAACCAATTAAATTTTAAACCAGTTTCAAGGTTTTAGAGATAAAGTCAATATGAGGACTTTTATTGGGAATTCCCGTTCCTAAATGCATCCCATAAATTCCTTCATTCATAACCGAATTGACTTCCCAATCCACACAAGTTACTATACCAGTATTACAACCAAAAGCCATCTCCGTGAGACTTAGTTGTCTTTCTGGATGAAGTTCTACATCAAGTAATGCAGAGGTTTCATCGCGACCATCTAATACCAAGCGAGTTACAGAGTTATCTTCCAGCTCTATATATTTTTCTTGACTAGATGCGATGCGCTCGGATAGGGCTTTTAAAGCCATCTGGTTGCGCTCTTTTATCACTCGCTTATTTGCAGAATAAAGAATACCGTCGAAATAAAAAATCCCTTCCACTGAAAAACTGGATTTATTTCCTTTGATATTTACGACCGAACTTTCCCATAACTCAGCAATGGAGTAAAACCAACCTGCTTGTAATTCATCTTCAGCATTAGCAACCTCCAAGCTTTCCGCCAACTGACACTTTAGTTGACTACCTCTGTCATCGGACAAATATAGTCCCCCTTGAACCTCAGCAATTTTATTATAAGTCTTACTTCTCAGCACTAGCCCTTGTTCGAGATTGAGGCTATTAGCCTCTAGCAGCCGCTCCAACGAATAAACAATTCCCTCAAAACTGCCATCAAACTTGACTGCTGGCAAATGGACAACCGTACTTTCGGATACATTCCATAGTTCTTTCAGACGGTCATGATAGTCGTAGTCGGAAAAGACAACAAATGCGGCCTCTCTATTTCTAAAATCATAATCATCAAACAGAATGGTTTGATATCCTTCCCGATCAAGGTAGGAACGCAATTGATGATTATCAACAATGATCATCATCTTCTTGCCGATTAGGGACTCGTAAAAATCTAAAATACGCATTAATTTATTTAAACTTTGCTAATTTATCGCCTTTAATCCTCAACTATTTTGATAGTCTGGGAGATAAAGTTAACATATGGACATTTGTATGCTGTTCCCATCCCTAAATGCATGCCATGTATAACTCGATTAATTATGGAATTTACTTTCCAATCCACTCTTTTTATTAGCATGGCATTACAACCAAAACCAATTTCGGTAATGCTCATCTTCCTCTCAGCATCCAGATCTAGGTCTAGCAATAAACTCGTTTTATCCTGACCATCTATCACTAGTCGAGCGATTGAATTATCTTCAATATCAATATATTTTTTCCGGCTGGATGTTACAGCCCTAAATAAGCAGCTTAATGCTTCTTTGTTGCGCTCTTTCGTCTCTGGTAGGGTAGAACCGTGTATCATTCCATCGAAAAAAAGCCTTCCTTCTACCGAGAAACTGGATTTATTACCTTGAATATTTACTATCGAAGTTTCCCAAAACTCAGAAATAGAGTAAAAATATCCTGCTCTAAGACTATTTTCGCTATTGACAACTTCTAAAGTTTCTGCCAACCAAAACTTCAACTCACTGCCTCTTTCATCAGCTAAATATAACTCCTCTGAGCTGTTGGCGATTCTGTCATATATCTGACTCCTTCGCTCTAAATTTTCTTCAATTTTGCAACCTAGAACCCGATCGAATGCATAAACAATTGCCTCCAAGCTTTCATCATGCCTAACTGCTGCGAGTTGTACGATTGTACTTATCGAGCTATTGGATAGAGCTAGCAATCGCCTGTAGCAGTCATAATCTGAAACTATGGTGAAGACAACTTGATTTTTTGTAAAGTCATAGTTTTCAAACAATATCGTTTCATATCCTCGATCTCCGAGGTAAGTAAGCAGCTGAGAGTTATCTACAATAATTGGAACTTGTTTTTGAATTAACGATCTATAAAAATCTCGAATATCCACCTTAATGTCTTACTTATACTCACCTAGATTTGCTGGCTTACAATAAAGCCTTAAACTCAGATATAACAGTATTTTTTTTTTGGGTGGAAAAATGAAAATCAAGTCGCAAGCAAATTGCTTTAGGAGATCTTTACAAACTCACTACTATAAGTAAGAAACTTCCCGATATCAACGATTCCCAAGCAAGATTTATTAGAGTTCGCGACCGCACGGAAAGAAAAGTTGGCAAAGATCTCTTTGTTCCCTAAGCAAGGCAAACGCATCTAAATTATAGAAGCCTTACTCAGCAAAGATTTCAAAATTAATAAGCCAAAATACTTATCCTATGAATCTCATATCTAGTAGGCATTTCAAAATAAGATGCGTTTACGCTGGTTTGCTAGGTTCTAAGCCAGTTCTGACTTACCAGTAAACATTACCCAGTTTACTGCGGGTATTCTTGTCAACTTGTTCGAGTTTACGCTTTTTGCTTGCGGTTTCTTTGTGCTGTGTTTCTTTTTTGATTTCTTTTTTCATTGGATTTACTCCCGTTCGTTGGGAATTAGTGTACTGCATCCGAAATTTCAGATGACACTGTTTATTTTGGATGGAAACTAATGAACACCTTTTATTCTTTATGATTTCTTTATATTATCTTTAATTTTGTTTACATTAAAACTATTTGCCTTGCCCTGCTTGACTGACAAAAGTAAGAGCTGGAGGTCTTCCCCAGGGCAAGCGCATCTAATTTTGTAGTCAAAAATACAGAGTATTTTTAACAATTGTGATTAATCGAGAGATTTGAGTATTAAAGATGTTAAGTATTAGGCTAAGAGAGTAAAGCATCTATCCTGATTGACTGACAAAACTGGCAGTGGTAAAGTTGTAGTGCTTTGAGTAGGGTTTGGTCAAGGTAACGGGAGCGAAAATCACTACTTGTGTACCACTACCCACCTATAACCTCATCACTCTTCTTGCCCAGATAGGACAAAATCCCAAGACCTAACCCAACACTGCTAGCAGTCACTAACCAAAAACCACTGCTAAATTCTGGAGATTGATCCAATGCCCAACCTCCTAAAAACGGTCCAATAAAGTAACCTACTGCCCAACACTGAGATTCAAGAGAAAAGTAAACTCCTCGCAAAGATTGTGGAGCTAAATCCCCCACCAAAGAAGAGGCAGAAGGGATATAAATCACCTTAGCTAAGGCTAAGAGTAACAAAGCACAAAATGCTGGAATAACTGCAAGATTATCAACAATTCCTGTGAGCCACACTAACACAAATCCTCCAGACCACAGCAGTAAAGAAACCATCAAGATATTGGTGCGTTTAAACTGGTTTAGAAAGCGGGCAACAGGTAGTTGGAAAATGGCACTAAAGGCGACATGCCAGAAGAAAATAAGACTAATCGTTTCTGGAGCTAATCCGGTTTCTGTTCCTCCTCCTGGAACAAAATTTGCAAAATATAGGGGCATAATGCTATTGAGTTCAGCATCATAGGTAGTGAAGAGAGTATTCCCTAGTAACCAAATCATCAAAAAGCGATCGCTTAGTGCTTGTTTCCAGGATTGGGTAGGGGATTGAGGCACCTCTTGAACGTTATTTGTTTCTGCGATCGCTAAATAAATCACAACGAAGAAAATCACATAAAAAATACTTTTGAGCACAAATAAAGTACGGTAATTCCCAGAAGCAGCAATTAACTGCCCTGCCCCAATAACTCCCAATCCTAGTCCCAAGCTATCAGCTAAACGAGTCACTGAAAAGGCTTCATTACGCTGAACAGGAGTAGTTAGATCGGTAACCACTGCCTCAGTAGGCGGCCAATATAGACCAATCCCTAAACCCATCAGTAAGTTAGCAATAACCAGAGTTTGAAAATTATAGGTAAACGCTAAACAAAGGCTTGCTAGAGCAGAAACAGCTGCCGAGAGTAGCAAAGTTTTCTTGCGTCCCCAAAACTTGGAATCAGCCAAAGTTCCTGATATCAAGCGTCCTAGTACTCCAGAAATTGAAGAACTCCCTAGAGCAATCCCAACTTGGGTGGCGGATAAACCAATCTGATTAACAAAAAAAATCGAGGCATAAACTAAAGTAAAGCCTTGACCGATGTGCAATAACAATCGACCGGTTGCTAGAATCCAAATCTCTTGCCTTAATGCTGGGAGCAAAGATAATAATTTATTGAGCAATTTCGGTAAGGTTAAAAGGTTGAGGGGTTGAGCCATTGAGCAGCCTTTACAATTCTTTACATCTAAGTAAATAGTATAGGGTAATCGCAATAATCAATCAGGAAGAATTATGCTAACGACTATTGATCAAGACGTGCAATAGTGCTGATCATCAAGGCTTAATAGGGTCATAACTGCCAACCTTAAGATTCTATTGTGACAGTTGACAGGGTGGAATGTGGTATCTAGCAAGGTTCCGGCTCTTTAGTAGACAATAGTAACTACCTGTATCCTAAATCAGCCCCCCTTGCATTCCTATTTCACTAGGAATATTGCTTATGTCATCGCCACGGGAGGGTTCTATCACTATTGCCCTCAACACCAATACTTCTCAGTCTAAACTGTTGGAAGCTTTAGCCTTATGGCAAGAGCTAGGTTTACTCTCTGAGACTAGCATCGACATCATATTTAAAACTAAAGCTTCCCATCCCGCCCTTTTAGAGGGATTAGATGCTTGGTTAGGTTTGGGTTTGCTTCAGGAAACCTTTGTTAAACGGTTGTGTCGAGAACATCTCACCTGTGCTTTACCAGAACCTAGTGTAACTCCAAAGGTTTCTGCTCTACCAGTCTCGAAACCAGCGCGTCAACTAGTCTCACCCTTAGCTAGTAATGACTTTGCACCGGAGACACCCAAAGCGAAGAAACCCAACTGGATTGCTCAAATGTGGCAATCCCTTCAAGCAGAATTCAGTGTCCGCTGGTTGCTATTCCTGGGTATGTTTATGGTGGTGGTATCCTCTGGGGTACTGGCTGCTAGTCAATGGGACAATTTCCCAGCTGCTGGACAGTATGGAGTATTGCTTGCCTATACCTTGAGCTTTTGGGGGATTAGTGCTTGGACAACCAAACAAGGGAATTTACCGTTAACGGCTCAGACCTTGCGAGTTGTAACTCTGTTGCTGATCCCAGTCAATTTTTGGGCAATGGATGGCTTTGGTTTGTGGCGTCATCCCTTAAATTGGCTAGTGGTAGCAGTGGCGACAGTGGTACTAAGTGCGATAGTACTAAGTTCGATACTCTTAGGTCGCGGCTACGGGAACGGATTTTTACGATTACGACAACAAAAATCATTTCCCTTACCCATTATTAATTATTTAGGTCTGAGTTACCTAAATTGGGCTTGGGGTATCCCTGGATTTCCCATAGGAGCAGTTTATTTGGGCATCGGTAGCACCATCGCTACCTTATATATAGAATCCAGAAAGAAAAATTCAGCATTTATTTTTGATGTTGCTGGCTTCCCCATCTTAGTTTATGGCATCGGCATCCTGCTATTTAGAGCAATTTTTGTCATAGGTGTCGATATTGAACAACTGGGATTAGCTATCGGGATGTGTGGTTGGTTTCTCTACTGGCTATCCCAAAAGCCTCAGGCACCATCTGTCCCGGTCTCCCCGTCTCCCCGTCTCCCTATGATTTGGTTAGGGGGTAGCTTGCTGGTGCTGGGTTGGCTAGTTTGTGTAACAGCTGAGTTTCCTTGGCAAGCCATGATTGTCAGTGGGCTAGGGGTGTGGTTATTTGTCAATCGTTTACTAAAATTTTGGCGACGTTCCGATTTAGCCGCCATATTAGCCATTGGTTTACAGATGGTTTGGCTTTCATGGCGATTGATTCCGCCATCAATACAAACCTCGCTACTGGAAACAGCAACTACGTTAACCCATTCCCAAGAAACTCCCTATGTATTGTTGAGTTTAGTACTGTTTCCCTATCTGGTTTTAATTGTTGGGTTAGCAGATTGGTTATATCAGCGCAAAAAACATGATCTGGCAGAATTTGCAGAAGTCATTGCTCTAGGAATAGGAGTTAATCTGACTACTCTGTGTTTTTCCAATCCCCTGTTACTCACGATTAATGGTATTAATTCTGCTATCACTTTAGGGATTGTGACTCAGCGACGGAGTAGGTTAGGGATTAAGCATCATCTGCGCTTAAGGGTCTACCTAACCCACAGTACTGCGATCGCAACCGTTATCAGTGCCATTAACTATCTTTTTCCCAACCTACATCTAGGGGGCTTTTCAGCAATTTTATTAGCCCTGATGGTAGCAGAATGGAGCTTGAGTTTAAAGATTCCCGCTACTTCTGACTATGTCAAGATCTGGCGAGAGAGTGCTTGGCACTTAGGTTTAACTTTAGCTGGTCTGAGTTATGTATTATTGTGTGTTAACTATAGTGCCTACGACGTTAACCCAGATAGTTACCTGAGAGCATGGGGTCTGTTGTGGCTAATCACTCCATTATCTCTGACTGGAGTAGCACGTGGTTATCGCAGTTGGCAACCCCCTCAAGACAAGTTTGTAATCCGGTTGAGTGTAGTTGCTGTCATCCTATCCCAATTGCTGATCCTAGGAATACCAGGAATGAGGTTAATCAGTTTAGCGATCGCTACAGCACTGATGTTGGTTAACACCCGCTATTTAAAGCAATTAACATCAGCAGCAATTACCGTAGGATGCGGCATCAGCTTAGTCGGATTCCTGCTTTGGGATGGCATCCCTGGCTTTCCCCAACCGTCCGGAGAAGATTGGTTTGTTGTGGGAGCGATCGCTATTTTAACCTTATGGTTATGGCGAAGCTGGTTACTTCGTATTAGCAAGATACAGGATAACCAATCAAAATTTAAAACTTCAAATCAACAAGCCAACCTACCCGAAGGGAACGCCAAAGGCGAACAACAAACTAACCTTCAACCTTCAACCCTTCAACCTTCAACCCTTCAACCATCCAACCTTGGCCAAAAGGCCACGCTACGCGAACAACAAACTAACCTTGGCCAAAAGGCCACGCTACGCGAACAACAAACTAACCTCCCAAAACTCTATGCACAAGCAATGGATGGGTGGGCGATCGCACTGTGTATTTTTCAGCTAATTCTGCTGACTTGTTATTCTCTGATAGTCTACATTGGGTTTTGGTCACCAACATGGTTTATGCTCATTGTAAATGCAGTGACCTTAGGAGCGATCGCCTATCGCAGTTTTCCTTATCCATCCAACTGGGCGATTTATGGGATTGGTTGGAGTGTGGAACTCTTAACTACAGAAGCGCTGGGCTTATTTGACCATTCACTGATTAATTTAGCCGTTGCTAATACAGTATTAGGACTAATTGCTCAATTGTTAGGAGATTGGTGGCGACGCCGATCTAATCTCGACAAACTACCTAGTAGCTGGCATATTATTCCCCTGCTATACGGTAGCTTAGGACCGCTCTTAAGTTGGGGAAACTTTACCAATTGGACAGGTTTATTGTCTTTTGCCCTAGCAATAATTGCCATTGGGGTAGGGCGTCGCCGTGCAGAATTTAAACCTCTAATTTACCTTGCTCTATTTGGGATATCGGTTTCTGCCTATCAACTGTTGTTCTATCAATTATCCCAATTAGGAGGAGGAGCAAAAGGGGATGGATTGATTATAATGGCCGTGCTTGGCACTAGTATCATGTACGCCTATCGGGTATTGTCTCCTTGGCTGAAAAGATATCTACATTTTACCCCCAAAGAACTAAAGGTTATTTCCTATCTCCATTGGATATGGAGTAGTTGTTTGTTGATAGCAGCAACAACTGAGCCCATTGAATCCGCTATGATGCTGGGATTTAGTACTGGCGCGTTTTTAGTTATCTATGCTATTTCTCAAGGACGGAATCGGTCGAATCCCTTGCTTGGAGAAATCTGGGTTTATTTAGGTTTTGCTGAAGCATGGGGGATGCGGCTGTATTGGATTAATACCCCTGTGGCGCGTCTGTTATCCGGACCATTAGTGCCTTGGAAAGGTGCGATCGCATCCTTAGTCGCTTACTTTCTGTATTTCCTACCTTGGGAAGATTGGGGTTGGTCAAAACGTCCTTGGCAAATCGCTGCTTTCTTAATCCCCCTGATTGCCATTGCAGAAAATCCCTATAGCGGTAATTTAGCTAGTTTGCTGATTATCGCAGCTTTCTATATTATTCTCGCAATTTTTAATCAGCAAATTCGGTTTACCTTTATCAGTGTAATAGTAATTGACTGGATGTTGCTCCGCTGGTTTGGACAACTACACTTAACTGCTGCTCTTTGGTATGTTCTCCCCTTGAGTTTATCCTTACTCTATATTGCCCAAGTCGATCCCTATCTAAGCCAACCCCCCCAAAAACAAATACGTCACAATCTCCGGTTAATCGGGACTAGTATGATTTGTTTGGTTTCCTTTTGGACTGCTCAATGGCTTGGGTTATTAACTGGGGGAATTAGTGTAGTGCTAATTTTTGCTGGATTGGCGATGAAAGTAAGAGCATTTCTTTATGTTGGGACGGGAACATTTTTAATTAATGCGATCTACCAACTACTGATTTTTAGCGTTGATTATCCATTTTCTAAATGGGTGGTAGCGCTGTTTGTGGGAATTGGGTTTATCTGGATTGCTGCTACCTTTGAAACTCGCCGTGATCAGATTACAGCTTGGATGAATCAATTCCAAAGTTGGGAATAAGTTTTGGTTGGAAGTTGAAGTTTTAAGGTTAAATGTTGAAGGTTAAAGGTTAAATGTTGAAGGTTGAAGGTTGAAGGTTGAAGGTTGTAGGAACAATGCTGCATGAGGTTGACCAAAAAATCACTGATGGTGATGTTTCCGCTATGGTCTGTTTTTTATGACTTTTTCGCCCTTAGTCCCAATCTAGTATTTCTAAATAGATCATAAAAACCAATGCTGATTGATTGGAAACCCAAAAATTTCACCATCAAGATAATGATAAATAGAGAGACAGAAATGCTATCTCCCTATTTAAAACTATTATTTAAAACAATGCGTTAAAAAATAGTTAGGCATCATTTAAAGCAGCAATTCCAGGTAGAACCTTGCCTTCGAGTAACTCAAGGCTGGCACCACCACCGGTGGAAATGTGGCTCATTTGGTCAGCAACACCAACTTTTTCCACGGCAGCTACTGAGTCACCACCACCAATGATGGTAGATGCACCTGTCTTGGTCAGCTCAGCCATAGAGTTTGCGATCGCTTCTGTGCCCTTGGCGAACTTATCAAACTCAAACACTCCCATCGGACCATTCCAGATTACAGTTTTGCAATCTGCTAAAGCATCCTGAAACACCTTTACAGAATCTGGACCAATATCCAAACCCATCCAGCCATCGGGAATAGCTTCAATACTGACAGTCTGGGAATTAGCATCAGGGGCAAAATTATCTGCGATGACCACATCAGTGGGCAACAGCAATTCTACACCGCGCTCTTTTGCCTTAGCTTCTAAAGTTTTCGCCAAATCGAGCTTATCGTCTTCCACCAGGGACTTACCCACACTCATACCACGGGCCTTGTAGAAGGTAAAAATCATCCCACCGCCAATTAGCAGTTTATCCACCTTCTCCAGTAGAGTGTCAATCACCCCAATCTTACTGGACACCTTAGAGCCGCCAATAATTGCAGCTAGAGGCTTTTCGGGATTTTCTACAGCATTTTGTAAATACTGCAGTTCCTTCTCAATCAAGTACCCAGCTACAGAAGGACTCAGGTAATGGGTGACTCCCTCAGTAGAGGCATGAGCCCGGTGCGCTGTTCCAAAGGCATCATTGACATACAAATCAGCAAGGGATGCCAACTGTTTGGTGAATTCTGGGTCATTCTTTTCCTCTCCAGCGTGGAAGCGGAGATTTTCCAGTAAAGCCACCTGACCATTTGCCAAAGCACCAACTTGGGCAGCCACCTCGTCTCCAACACAGTCTTTACACATGGTCACCGGTTGACCCAGAAGTTCTGAAAGACGCTCAGCAACGGGGGTTAGACGTAAACTTTCCTTCACTTGTCCCTTGGGTCGTCCCAAGTGGCTACACAGGATTACCTTTGCCCCTTTCTTAAGTAAATCTTGAACAGTGGGTAAAGCAGCACGAATGCGAGTATCATCGGTGATGGTGCCATTGTCATCCAGGGGTACATTCAGGTCTGCTCTGACCAATACCGTTTTTCCGGCTAAATCTGATTCACTTAAATTGGCTACACTTTTCTTGGACACAGTATTAATCTCCTAATTGCTATTGCCTGCGAATCCCCGACTATCAGCCGTCTTGCCGGATGATTTGACGTCAGAGAGTTCGCTGTACATTAACTGGTAAGTCACCAGCTGAATGACCAGGACAAAAGGTATTCTTTTGTTAAGACCGTTCACATTTTACCGGAGTCCGGATCCTGGAGGAAATCTGTGATATGTTCAATACCGTTGTATTTCCCATTGACTCAAGTCGAGAAAGCCGTGAAGCTGCTGAGGTTGTTGGGAACATAGTGCAAAAGTACGGCAGCAATCTATATCTGCTGTCAGTGGTTGAAAAACCTGACCCTGGCCAGGGTACAGCTGCTGCTCCCGAGGCAATGACATCCCCTGAAGTAGTAACAGAACTGCTTAACGGTGCCAAAGCACTATTTGCTCAGCAAGGCATTGAAGCCAAAACCCTGGAGCGGGAAGGAAAGCCTGCCTTCGTGATCTGCGATGTGGCTGACGAAATTGGGGCAAATTTAATTGTCATGGTCTCTCGGGGGCCAGGCTTGACAGAGGAAGGTATACCTAATAGTGTGGCCGATCGAGTGATTAATTTATCCCCTTGCCCAGTTTTGATTGTTCCCTAATTTGTGATTAGTCATTGGTCTCAATAAAATTGCTTGCTTGTTAATTGTCAATGGTCAATGGTCGATTTTCAATTAACTAATGACCAATGACTAATCAGCAATGACTAATGACTAATGGCTAATAACTCATGACAATCCAGTGGTATCCCGGACACATTGCCAAAGCCGAGCGAGAACTCAAGGAACAGTTGAAGCGAGTGGATGTGGTCTTAGAGGTGCGGGATGCTCGGATTCCCCTCTCTACCCATCATCCTCAAACCGACCAGTGGGTGGGTAATAAAACTCGGGTGTTAGTGATCAATCGGGTGGATATGATTGAGCCAAGGATGCGCCAACTTTGGGAATCGTGGTTTCAACAGCAGGGGGATATCCCTTATTTCACTAATGCTCAACAGGGTAAGGGTATCCGCGCTGTGGCTAAAGCCGCCCAGACAGCTGGGGAGGAAATCAATCGACGTAGGCGCTCACGGGGAATGCGACCTCGTCCTGTCCGAGCTGTGGTAATTGGATTTCCCAATGTCGGTAAATCTGCTTTAATTAATCGACTTTTGGGACGTCGTGTGGTAGAGAGTGCTCGTCGTCCCGGTGTGACACGCCAATTGCGTTGGATACGTATTTCTGACCAACTCGAACTACTTGATGCTCCTGGTGTTATTCCTGCCAAGTTAAACAATCAGCAGCAGGCGCTCAAGTTAGCTATCTGTGATGACATTGGTGAAGCATCTTACGACAACCAACGGGTAGCAATAGCACTGATTGCATTTCTGAAAGATTTAGATAAGATGAAGGAGTACACTTTTTTATTAAAGTCTTCTTTACAAAAGAGGTACCAACTAGACCCAAACCCATTAACCGCTGAAGATTACTTACATGGTCTAGCCGACTATCGCTATCAGGGAAACATCGAACGTACAGCGCGGCAACTATTGGGGGATTTTCGCAAGGGTTTACTCGGAGCAATTGCATTGGAAGTACCACCAGAAGTACTACCCTAAGTACCACCAATGTAAATCCTTAGCTAAACCGCTCTTATGCCCCACGTCTCAACCCGTAGGGTGAGCGTGGGATGAATGGCGGACAGCAACTTTCGATTCATATTGAATATTAATTGTCGGAAATAGTAGAATGGTAAGGGAGGTGATTTGCCATGAGAACAGCCTATCAGTACAGATTGCGCCCGACTCAGCAACAAGCAGCATTAATTGACAGATGGTTGTCAATGTTATGCGCTCAATACAATTACTTATTGGCTGATAGATTCAACTGGTATGAGCAAAATCGCTCACCTGTTAATGCCTGTCCTCTGATTTGTCACTTGCCTCAACTAAGAATCAACCCTAATTACTACTCTCAAAAGAAGACTCTGCCTCAACTTAAGCAAGAACGACCTTGGTATAAGGATATTCATTCTCAAGTTTTACAGGATGTAGTTAAGAGAGTTAAGCTAACCTTTGACAGATTCTTGATCGGAGATAGTAGCGGCAAAAGAAGTGGCAAACCCAGGTTTAAGCCACTCAGTCGTTACAGAACTTTCACCTACCCTCAAATCAAACAATCCTGCTTGCAAGGTAATCGCATTGACTTACCAAAACTGGGTAAGATTAAGGTTGTGTTGCATCGTCAAATTCCTGACGGGTTCAAAATCAAGACGGTTTCTATCAGTAAAAAAGCTGACGGATTGTACGTTACACTTTCTCTTGAGGATAAGACCGTTCCTGAAATTAAAACAGATATCAATCCTCACTTAATCATTGGTATTGATGTTGGTCTAAAGGATTTTTTGACTACTTCGAGTGGTGAAACAGTTACAATACCTCAGCACTACCGTAAAGCTCAAAAAAGACTGCGGCTTATTCAGAAAAAAGTATCACGTCGAGAGAAGGGTGGTAATCGTAGACTCAAGGCTATTAAGTTGTTAGCTAAACAACATCAAAAAGTAGCTAACAAGCGTAAAGACTTCCACTTCAAAACAGCTAATCAATTGCTGTCAAAGTATGACGTTATTGCTCATGAGACTTTGAATGTCAAAGGTCTTGCTCGTACCAAATTGGCCTTATCTGTGTTGGATGCTGGGTGGTCAAGCTTTCTGTCGATACTGACAAACAAAGCCTTAAATGCTGGTTTGTTGGTTGTCCCAGTAAGTGCTCATAACACCTCACAAAATTGCTCCAGTTGTGGAGAGAAAGTACCGAAAAAGCTGCATATTCGCTGGCACGACTGCCCTCATTGTGGGTGCAGTCTTGACCGTGACCACAATGCAGCGATCAATATAAAAAATAGAGCGGTGGGGCATCCCGTTCTTAAAGCTCAGTTAATGTCCGACGGGATACCGGGAGTCGCTGAGAAGCCCACACTTACCCGATAGGGAAGTGTGGGAGTATGTCACCATCTACAGCATCTACACAAGTAAAATTGCAAGCCCGATTCTACTAGTGAGTACTAGCTAGTGAGCGTCCTACTAGGGAGTATTACTAGGGAGTCTTTCTAGATAGTCTTTCTAGGGGGCCTAAGTTCCCTATGGATATGTTTGTCTATAAAAGGAAAGAATTTAAGTCTTATTGAACCAATATTGTCAATATCTATTGAAAAAGAAATACCAGAACTTAAGCGAGGAAGCGAATTGAGGAGCTAAACCTAACTTGAGACAGATGACTTGAGCTAATTAGCGTAACCAACTTCAGTAATATTGCCGAGGGAAAAGTTTTTCAATCAGTCCTATAATCAGTATTGAGCACCGAAACAGCTGATGCAGGGCTTACGCAAGAACTCTACAGGTAGTGTTAACAGTTACCCTTTAACCCCTACAGGTAGTGTGTCGATGGCTGAATTGCGTAAGCTCTGTTTACCTGTATTAATATATACTGCTATAAGCATCAAGATTTATTAACTAAAGTTTGTATTTGTTGACGGTTGACGGTTGTCTTGATTAGACCTATTGCAAAAGTATTGTCTTGATGCCGTGCCGAATTAGGGGAACCACGGCAGTCGCTCATGGGGGAGACCCCCGCAGGTCGGCGCTGCCTCCCCAAGATCCCAGTGGCTCCCTTTGACAGCGCTACCTTGCTGCATCGCTTTTCTGATACTGTTTTTCATAAATTTTGTCTGCTGATCGGAAGTTCCCCGATCCGAAGTTGCAAACAACAGCAGCTAGGTCTATTGTGCCATTTGTTCCAAAATTATCCTAAAATCAGCCAAAATACCAGGCAAATTGTCTAGATTCAGCACAGGTACATGAACAAAGATACAAGAAGTATTGAGGTGATGTTCTCCAAGATACTTCAACACTTCGTAATAGAGTCCTTCGCAGACAAATTTACCAGCATCATGGCTAATCTCACATCCACTCAAGGCAGCTACTAGTTTCTCTAAGTTCACTGGGGTTTGAAGGCAGGCATCTTCACGAGTAGCACAGGATTCGACGGTTAATTTGTTCCGCTTACAAGCCATGCCACAACAAATAATCCCATCGGGTTGTATTTGATCAATTGTGGCAATTACCTGAGCACTAGCTTGGGCAATATCGACGGGCAACTGTCTAAGAAAAGTCAGGGAAGCAGATAAATTATTGATTTGAGCAATTTTCCCTAATAAATCATCAGAGGAGTTAGATACCTGATCCGGTAGCCAGGTTTGAAAGGATGTCAGGAGGATTTTTTTGTTCATTCAACAGAACCAATTAAAATAAAAATAGCTTGAATATTCCAATGTAAATGTAAGGGAAAGCAGGTTAATGCCAGTAATTGCGGTTGTAGACTACGACATGGGGAACCTGCACTCTGCCTGTAAAGGGTTACAGAAAGCTGGTGCAACTACCTTAGTGACAGATTTAGCAGCAGATATAGCACAGGCGGATGCGGTGGTACTACCGGGAGTGGGGGCGTTTGACCCAGCGATACAACATTTGCGATCGCGTAACCTGGAGCAACCGATTAAACAAGCCATTGCCAGCGGTAAACCCTTTTTAGGTATTTGTCTAGGTTTACACATTCTGTTTGAGGCTAGTGAAGAAGGCACAGAACCTGGATTAGGGATTGTGCCTGGCACAGTGCGCCGCTTTCGTCGAGAACCAAGTATTACGATTCCCCATATGGGTTGGAACCAGCTAGAGTTTACTCAACCAGATTGTCCCCTTTGGCAGCATTTATCGGGCAATCCCCGAGTCTATTTTGTCCATTCTTATTATGTTGACCCAGTTGACCCTAGGATTCGAGCCGCAACTACTACTCATGGGAGTCAAACCGTGACGGCTGCGATCGCTTACAATAATGTCGTAGCAGTACAGTTTCACCCGGAAAAGTCTTCTACTACAGGACTGCAAATTTTGTCTAATTTCGTGGCTCAGGTCAAGAGTTACTGCCATGATCGTACACTTGTCACCAAAGCCTGAAAATTATTCTTCTTAAAATTCTGCTACTACTACTGATTTAATCAGCACGCTCCCCACTGTCCTGTGTTTGGATGAGAATTTACGGCAATCGCCAACTGAAAACTTTGCCAGGACAAATTACCCGCCCGACACCAGCACGGGTGCGGGAGGCAGTATTTAATATTTGGCAAGGCAGTGTAGGGAATTGCCGATGGCTGGATTTATGTGCTGGTAGTGGTTCAATGGGTGCTGAGGCTCTATGTCGGGGAGCTGCTTTAGTGGTAGGGATTGACAAATGGGCAAAAGCTTGCTCAATTATTCGTCAAAACTGGCAACAGATGGCTCAGGCGCAGCAAGAATTTCGGGTGTTGCAGGGGGATGTGGTCAGGCGATTGAAAACCTTGGCTCCTCAGCAGTTTGACCACATTTATTTTGACCCCCCCTACGCTAGTGATTTGTACCAGCCAGTGTTAGATGCGATCGCTCAATACCAGCTCCTCGACAGCCATGGTGAGTTAGCTGTTGAGCATAGCTCTAACTACTGGCAACCACAACCAATCCCCAATTTAGAAATTTGTCGCCAGAAGGTCTATGGCAATACTGCCTTGACCTTCTATTGCCCATTAGTTTAAGTCAGGGGTAATGGTCAGCTCATGGGAAGGAAAAACTAACCCCCAAGTTGGTTACCCCGTTGGTATTGCATATAGGCAGCAAAAAATAACCCCAATAGAGTAACAGGTATTAAGCCAAGGACAATCCCAACAAGCAACGGTTCTACCACACTAAGTCTCCTAATTAAGTTTTTTTACCTGTTTCTCATATTACTAGGTCTGATCAACCTTAGGGTGCTGCTGGTGGTCAAACACTAATTTATCAAGCATCCTGAGTTCCATGGGTTGAGATTGCTCAGTCACACTTAGGAGGCTCTGACCTAATGACCTAAGCCCTGACTTGACTTGAGTACTTTTTCCTATATCCCAGCTTATATACTAAAATGTATACCTTAGATCTATTCCCTTAGTATCAGGTATATAGAGGGAGGCATAGTGTAGCATATAATACAAATACAACACAAGATCTTGATTAATGACTCCATAAATTTTAAGCTATGTTTATAAACAAAAATAATACTTAGTCTAAGTATTTACTTATCATTGCTTAACACAACTTAATCAATGGTTCAGTTTTATCGAGATTACAAGCGCTTTATCGATAGTCAACTTGACAGGAGATCCTTTGGAAAACCAGCTTGTCCAACCTAGAGTTCTAGTGCGGCGAGTCACCTTGATAGTACTAGTGGCTTTGCTTGCTATAAGTCTTAGCCTGATCGGAATTCCCATGATGCAGGATTCGGATCCTTATGTACAAAAGGTTTTGTCCCTGAACGGTGATCCAGTCCGAGGTAATGCTATTTTTCAAATCAACTGTGCTGGGTGTCATGGAGCCAACGGGGATGGTAATGTAGGACCAAGTCTACTGAATATCTCTAAGAGAAAGTCTGACGTCAGCCTGATTCAGCAAGTGATCAGTGGTAGAACACCACCAATGCCTAAGTTTCAACCTCAAACTGGAGATATGGCAGACCTGTTGAGTTACCTGGAGCAATTGTAACTAACGGTTAAAGGTTGAAGGTTAAAGGTTGAAGGTTAAAGGTTGTCTGTCAGAATGCAGAATTAAGAATTAAGAATGTAGAATTCCAAATTCTTAATTCTTAATTCTTAATTCAAAAAGGTTGTTCGCCTTTGGCGTTCCCGTAGGGTAGGTTAACGAAGAGCGCTGAAGAAAAAATATGCCAGTTAAATGTTGATTAACTTATAATATTTCCGGCGTTGCTGATTGATTTGTGATTTAGCCTACGCTAATTTGGCTAGTTTAAGATTATACCTGAATTCAGGAACGCCAATCCCTTTTGCTATCAATTAAGTTTCACATCTCAAATGTAAATTATAGAAATTAAAATCACTGATTATAGCTATTCAACGGATAGCTAGTCAACGGGGTGCAACTTGTTTTCCTTCCTGAATTTGTTCAGTGGGATGCAAGATGACTATTTCTCCTTCTCGAAGTCCTTGTTGAATCACTGCTTCAAGATTACTGCGCTGACTAATTATAATCTGACGTTTCTTGGCTTGGTTGTTTTCCACCACAAATGTACACCAGGTCTGGAAATTGGAGCGCTGGATACTCCCTTGATGATCTGAAAATTGCTTACTTCCCTGTGTTCCCCCTGTTACAGACACGGACAAATCATCCCTATTTTGTTGTGAGTCACATCGGAAAATGGCACTTAAGGGAACGACTAGCACATCTGAGCTTTCCCAAACTACAATCCGTGTTTCTACCCGGTAGCCATCACCTAAAGGAATTGGGGAATCTACAAAATTAGCGATCGCATTCACTCGCTGTTCTTCTACCCCAAGAGCTGAAATTTTGGTAAAGGCTGAGGGTTCGACGTACTTCACCTGAGCGTTTAGGGTGCGCTCTCCCCCCCAATGTTCAATGAGCATTTTTGCTCCTGGCTTGACTTTGACTGCATCAGTAGAAAGCAAATCAACGACAATCTCTAGGTCGGCAGGATTCCCTAGTTCCAACAGGGGGGTTCCGGCTTGTACATATCGAGCACTTTCCTGATTGACTCGTAGCACATAACCATCAATTGGGGAGTAGATTTCAGCACGGGCTGCGTCATCAGCTAGCTTGGCAAGTTCAGCTTGAACACTGGCAATGCGAGCATTGTAGACATCAAGTAAATAGTCAGGGTCTCGCTGTTCGGCTTGGAGAATGGCACGGGCTTCTTTGGCGGCTACGACTTCAGCGGCCACACTATCCACTTCCCGTTGCGCTGCTTCTAATTCCCTCTGGCGGGTAGTTTCTAGCAATTGAGCTGTTTCGAGCTCTTTACGAGAGATTGCGCCATCAATGTGTAACTGTTGGGAGCGTTTGCGATCGCGTTTTGCTTGCTCTAGTGCTGCTAATGCTTGCTGGACCCGAGCTTGAGCTTCTTGCTGTTGGGCTATTGCTGACCGGATGCGGGCTTGAGCCTGGAATAAAGCTTCTGGTTTTGGTCGCTTGGTTGCTACCCCATCACGCTCTGCTTGCCATTGCCTTAGCCGTGCTTGAGCTTCTCGGACGTCTGAATCTAGAGGAAGGCGGTCAATTTGGGCAATTATTGCCCCTTGTTTAATTTTATCTCCTTCATCTAGTTTTATCCTCGCCAGCCGACCGGCAACAGGAGCTGAAACTACGAAGCGGGAGCGGATACGGGTCTTTCCCTCTCCATCCACTGTTACTTGCAAACTACTCCGTTTAACTTCGGCTAGATCAACCCTAATCGGTGCAGGACGAAATCCTAGGACAACTACTGTGATGATGCCAACTCCAACCATAAGGTAAGTTAGCCGTTGAGGAAGGTGCTTCATGAAGTGTCTCAACTCGCGGAATCGATTGTGCGATCGCAACAGTATTTCATTACTACTATTTAATTATTACTATTTCATTACTACTATTTAATTACTACTGTAAGCATTAGCTTATAGCTGATAACTGATAACTGATAGCTTACTAACTATCACGATGTTGATGCTTATTCCCTGGTTTTCAAAACAGCGATTAAGTCCAGACGATTCAGCTGTCTACGGATAATTAACCCAGAACAGAATGCTGCTACTATTACGATAACAAATGTAAAAGCATAGGTATCTTTAGTAATAATTAAGGGAAAACGGTAAAGTTCAGAATTATAGGCAAGAGACATTAAAGCAGCTAAACCGTATCCCAGTCCAAAACCAATAGGAAGGGCGAGTAGGGTAAGAATAACTTGTTCACCTAGGAGAATAAAGGCAATTTCAGCACGAGTGAATCCCATAATCCTGAGACTGGCTAATTCTCGTCCTCTTTCTGATAGGGCAATCCGTGCTGAGTTATAGACTACGCTGAAGGTAATAATGCAGGCAAAAATTACTAGTACTGCTGTAAAGACTTGCAGATTTTTAGCACTAATTTCCTCAAAGCTTTCTAGGCTGGCTTCACGGGTGGCAATACCGGTAATGGCGGGTAGACGTTTGAGGCGATAGTAAAGCTGACTAGCAAGGTGAGGATCAACGGAGAGGTAAGCACCAGAAATAGTTTGTCCTTCTCGCATCAGTCGGTTGAGGGCATGGATATCCATATATGCTGAGACACCGAGGAGTTCATCCACCAAGCCGACTACAGGAACTTGACGCACGGGACGGCTTCCTTCCAGGACTTCCACGGTTAGGGTATCTCCAGGAGTAACACCTAGGATTTCGGCTAGTTTGGTAGTCATGACAACTCCGTCTGGGGGTAGATGCACGGTGTACCAATTCTTGTCTATCAGACGGCGGAATTCTCCGGCTGGGTCGATTCCAGTTAAAGCACTGCGATAGGTATGATGGTCAAAGCGTAAACGTACTGGTACGATGCGGAAGGGTTCGGAACGAATAACTCCTGGTAAGTGAGTGATTTCGTAACGGGTACGTGCGGGACGGGGTTGATTAAAGATAATGGTGAGATCTTCCCGTTGCACTTGGCGGAATTGAAAATCCATCAGGTATGTCAGTGCATCTCCCATGTAAAACCCAGTCAGGAGAATTGCTACAGCAACAGCTATTCCCATAATGGATAGGAAAGCTTGGATGGGCTTGCGTTCCAAATTACGTAGGATAATGCGACCGGCAGGGGAGAAAAACTGCTGTAGACCTAGCCGTTCAATAATGGTAGGTTTGAATTCAGCTGGGGGTTCGGGACGCATGGCTTGGGCTGGAGGAAGGGAAATTGCCCGACGTACCGCCATTAGTCCACCAATTGCTGCTGCGGTAAAGCTGACTAAGATTGCGGTGGCGACTAAGTCTGAGCTGACGTTATAGCGTAGTAGGGGAAAGCGATAAAATTCAGCATAAAGTTGGGTTAGTCCATTACCAAGCCAAAGACCAACTAGGGTGCCAAGGATACCTCCTACACTGACAATGGCAAGGACAAATTTAAGATAATGGATACCGATGGTTAGGTTACTGTAACCAAAGGCTTTGAGCACAGCAATTTGCTCCCGTTGGGTTCCGATCAGGCGAGAGAGGACAACATGCAGTAGGAAAGATGCGATCGCTAAAAAAATCGAAGGCATAAAGGTAGCAGAAACTTCCAAACTGCTGAGTTCATCTGCTAGGATTTGATGGGATAACTGATCTTCCCTTCCATAAGCACCTAACCCACCATAGCGTTCCAGTAATCGATCCAAACGGCTAATAATTTCCCTTTCTTGAGCTCCTGGACTTAACGAAAGGGTGACATCATTAAAGGCACCATCAAGGTCGAAGGCTTTACCCAAGGCTTCCCGACCTATCCAAACCACTCCAAATCGCCGATTATCTGGGAAGATTTCTCCAGCACCTCGCACTTCATAAACGTATTCTGGTGATAGCGCCTTTCCTACTATTCGCAATTTTTCCCAACGTCCATTAATAATGGCACCCATGGTATCACCCAAGTTGAGTTGATTGGCTTGGGCGAAAGCTTCACTTACGAGTACTTCGTCTCCTCGTCCTGGTTCAATATAGCGACCCTGACGAATAAATAAGTCATTGAGTATGGAAATACGACGCTCAGGAATTGAGATTAGTCTTCCTGTGGCTGGTTCTGTTAAACCAGGGACATCAAGGGTGACATCAACCACAATCCGAGTTTGGGTTTGGGCAATACCGGGAATAGCAGCAATTTGGGCTTTGAGGGTTTCTGGGGCGCGTTTGAGGGAAGCGAAAACTTGGGCAAAATGGTAGCGGTTGTAATATGTGTCTTGGGTTAGTCGCAAAGAGCTATACGCACTCCTGGCTAGAACGAAGCTAGCAATGCCACAGGCTACTACTAATGCGATCGCTATTACCTGACCTCGCAATTGCCATAGGTCACGTAAGAGTTTACGGTCTAGGGAATTCATGGAAGTGTAAGACCAACTTCAAGAGCCAATCAGCTTAAAACTAGTGCCTTGTAATGGGTTTCAAAAGATTGGCGGATTTTTTATAACTGCTTCTCTTCTTTGTAAAACAAAGCTTCACACACTAACGTCAAACCAAACAGAAAACAAACTAAGAAAGTTGTTAATAATATTGCTATCATAGCTAACACCTCTTACTTTGTGACTCCCCCTAGTTCTTTTATACCTCCCGTTTTCTATCGAGCGAAGTAATTTGATTTAATTCTTAACGTACTCAATCGTTCACTTACCAGTCTAAATCCTCAGGAGCAATCTTAGTCTGATTACCATGTACACTAATAATCTCACCACTACGCATGGTAATCACCCGATCTGCCATAGCCGCAATTCCAGCATTGTGAGTAATTACAGCAGTAGTTGTTCCCAATTCCTGATTCACTCGCTCCAATACATTTAATACTAGCTTACCGGTCTGAAAGTCTAACGCTCCGGTTGGTTCATCACATAGGAGCACTTGAGGACGTTTGGCAATAGCACGAGCGATCGCAACCCGTTGTTGTTCACCCCCAGATAATTGAGCCGGAAAATGGTTAAGGCGATGGGCTAGTCCCACTAGTCCCAAAGCTTCCCGAGGACGCATCGGACGAGGAGCAATTTCGGTCACCAGAGCAACATTTTCCTGAGCCGTCAAGCTGGGAATCAAATTGTAGAATTGGAACACAAAACCCACGCACTCCCGACGAAAGCGGGTAAGAGCACGATCATCAGCACTTGATAGATCACGATTATAGAATTTGACTTGTCCGAAGGAAGGAACATCAAGTCCTCCGAGAATATTCAGCAGAGTGGACTTGCCACTTCCAGACGGACCAAGCAAGACTACAAATTCTCCTGCATAGAGGTCAATAGTAACTGATTTTAGTGCCTGAACATTCACCTCCCCCATCTGATAGGTTTTAGTCACGTCACGCACTTTAAAAATAGGTTCATTGTTCATATAGCGGTTGGCGACTTTATTAAGTACGTATTTCTAGGTTTTTAGGGAACAGGTAACAGGGAACAAGGAACAGGTAATAGAGTATTTAGCATTCAACCTAAGTTATTTATTATTGCCAATTTCAAAATTTAATTAATCTTTTTTATTCCATTCATTTTTATAATTAAAATATCTACAAATTGCTCTAAGTCATGATTAATTATTTCAATAGTAATGACTAGATATAATTTCTAAATAAATTGTGATAATTATTGTCTACTATTCCCGATTCCCGATTCCCGATTCCCGATTCCCGATTCCCGATTCCCGATTCCCGATTCCCGATTCCCGATTCCCGATTCCCGATTCCCGATTCCCGATTCCCGATTCCCGATTCCCGCTTCCCGATTCCACATTCCTGATTCCCGATTCCCGAATCCCCATTCCCGATCCCCCATTCCCGCTTACCCATTCCCCATTCCCCCTTCCCCAAGGCATATCACAACGGGAACAAGGCAGTATATCCCACTTGGGTGTTAATAAATCCGCAATTGTTTCATCAGTTCCTTCCAGGTAACAATCACCAGTCTCTGGTGAAATAGCTAGCTGCCAAATCGTTTCAAATTCTTGGCTGTAGTGCTTGCCATTTGTAAGTGATTGTGGCTGCATAGCTAAAAAACCATTGTGCATCACAACTTTTTTGCCTAACTGGAACCAGTAGGTGAGATAGCGTTTGACTTGTTGTTCAGATGCCATGGCTTTGTTAGTAGTTATTTGTTAGGAGTTATTTTTAATCCCCACTGCTGGTCTCTTCCCCCTCTTGCCATGGATTGGATTAGGTTTGAGGTGATTGGCCAACAGTACCATTATAGGGTAATGGTTGACCCAAAGTACTGAGATTAAGCACATGACCACCGGTGACTAAGTAGACTGGGTTAGCCAAGTGCCCCAAATGACGCACCACATTTCCCAAGCGATCGCGAAACGCCCTACCCATAGGATAAGCTGGCACCACTCCCCAGCCAGCCTCTTCTGCAACAAAAATTACAGAACCTTTAACTTTGCTCAAACTATTCCATAAGCTTTGTAACGTTTGGTGCCAAATCGTATCATTCTGTTCTAAGCAATTAGCAACCCAGGTTCCTAGAGAATCTACTAACAGGCAGTGATTGATGTCAGAATAGTTGGTAATTGTTCCTGCCAAGTCCAGTGGTACCAAAAGGGTTGTCCACGAACTGGGGCGTCGCTGCTGATGTTTTTCAATCCGGGCCAGCCACTCTGGATCATCCGGGTTGGTTGTGGCAGTAGCAACGTATATTACCGATTTCCCAGTCTGCATCGCCAGGGTTTCTGCCCACTCGCTTTTGCCAGACCTGGATGGTCCGGTGACTAAAATTAAATTAGTGCTCAATTTGGTACTGGTAAATTTGGTACTATTCAAGGCTATTGGGAGTTATATTGCCATTGCGCGAAAATTAATAAAGCTTATAGTTCAATAATGGGCATCTTCCCCCTTGAAATCAACTATATTTCCTCAAATCAGTCTTCATGAAATCAAAATTGCGACGGATCGAGACAACACTAAATCAGTTAGCAAAAGCTAGTGCCACTGATTCATCAAAACCATCCCCAGCTGTGGCTGATCAAACTAATCACCAACAAGCAGGTGTAGTAAGTCGTAGAAATAAAAAGGAACCTTCTTTCTCTATGGCAGTACAACCGTTCCCTACTCGCCAGGATGAACAGAAGATACCGACTCTGCCTAGATTGAAATACCCTAAACTGGGAAACCATCGCCATGGTGCTAATCCAGCTTTGGCCATGAATCTGTTGCAAGACATTGAGGGAATTGTTCTGGGTTGGCAGCAGGAACTGCACAAAATCCTCCGGCAAATTCAAGACCTATACTTAGAAGGACCAATTGTTGATGGCTGGTTAGAGTCTCAAGCGAGTCAACCCCAAGATGCCATAGGAACCGTAAGACTAGCCCATGGTGACCGGATGATGGACTATGTGGATGAAGGGGTTGAGGTATCGAATACTAATGTTACGTATCAATCTCCTCGTACTGGTTACCGTCTTTGTGGCTTGGATGAGCAGGGTCAATCTTGGTCAAGGTCTTGTCCAGCAGATCAGGTTCCCAGTGTGAGCATGGCAATCGCTCGTTATCAAAAACTGCGACAACTGTTAATTCGGAAAAAATACCTCGAAGATCGCCTTAGTCAACTAGCAGAAACATTAACTGTGATGCACTCTCAGCTAAATAGGCCTTGACATCCTCCCCACCCTATAGAGGGATGGGGATTCCGAAGAATCACTTCTTGGAGTTCCTGGTTGTTCCCTGGCGGGATTTCGGCACTTGGCTAGAGGTTTGAGCCCCCGCTAGTACGCCTGCACAGGCAGTTTCCATTCCCCGATTGCCCACGGGTACTGAGTTTACTCCACGCCATAACACCATCTCGGCAGCCGCATGATCGCGATGAGTCTGGTATCCACATTCAGGACAATGATGAACCCTTTCCCCAAGGGGCTTACCCACAGTTGCGCCGCAACTTGGACAGGTTTGACTTGTACCGTTGGGATTGACTCGCATAAAAAATACCCCCCGTTTCCAGCACACCCATTCCAGGCGAGAAAGAAACGCCCCAAAGGATGCATCAATACACTCTTTGCGGAGCATCCCTCGGTTGAGTCCAACTGTATTCAGGTCTTCTGCAAAAATGGTTTGAGCTTGGTCACAAAGGTTATGTGCCGTTTTGTAATGGAAGTCTTTGCGCTTGGCGGTAATCTCATTATGCAATCGCGCCACCTTGATTTGAGCTTTTTCCCAGTTAGCAGAACGCTTTTGTTTTCGTGCGGCTCGACGTTGCAGCAATTTCAGCTTGCTGTATTGAGACTTCAAAAACTTAGGACGTTCAAAAAAGTTGCCATCAGATGTGGTGGCGAATCGCTCCAATCCCAAGTCAATGCCAATCGCTCTACCATGAACAGAAATATCGGGAATCGACACTTGAGATTGAATCGAAACAATTACATACCATTGGGTTCCACGAGCCTTAGACAACACCCTTACTTGCTTGACTTTAAATCCATCTGGAATTGGGCGACTATAGCTAATTAGGATACTTCCAATCTTGGGCAGTTTAATTTCAAAGCCATTAATTGGGTTGTCTTTGAACTGTGGAAACAAGAAAGACTTGAATTGTCCAAACTTCTTAAACCTTGGAAATCCAAAACCACGTTTTTGAAATGCTTTCCATGTGTCATGCAACCTCCGAATCGTAGTTTGCAACACTTGAGAATAAACATTCTTGAGGTCTGGCCAGGTCTGTTTCAATTTAGGCAAATCATTTTGCTGACGATGATAAGATGGAAAAGGGACGTCGGCGGGAATAATGTATTCCCGATTCAATGAACACCTATCCATCAAACACTTACGGGAGTTGATCCAGTCCTTAAGTTCGCCCAATGCACGGTTATAAACCTGGCGCGACGTTTCCAGCCATTCGAGCATTGTTGCCGATTGGTGCAGGTCTGGATAAATACGGTAAGTGTAGTTCATGGTAAGCATAACCGGATTTTACCACACAGCCGCACGAGTGTTAAAATCTCAAATACTAAAAATAATTGGCTTAGCAACGCCCTCCCTATCCATCCCCACCCTGAAGAAGGATGGGGAATTCCGTGAAAAAAGGTTAATCAAAGCTGCTGATGGGAGCGTCAATTTTTTTTTGCGATTGACCTTTGGTCACGCTTTCGGCAAAGCCGACGCTGCGCGAACGCGATCGCACTCACTTAGGGTTTACTCAATTAGAGCCGATGCTTCCCAAGCTAAAAACTACCTGGAATCTCTCTAACAAAGCCCAAATGGGGTTCGATGCGACCTGTACTCATGCTCACCCAAGCTAGTCCTTCCGAAGTTCCGATCCACAACTTGTTACCAGTATTAGGAGCTAATGCCAGAATACGACTAGAAGGTAGCTTGCCTAGTTTAGCCAAAACTTCTCCACTGTCTCGTTTAATTTTAAATAAGCCATTATCCGTACCAACCCAAACATTACCATCTAGATCAAACTGCACAGCAGTGACATTACGTCCTCTTAGGGGAGTTACAGACCTGAACACTTCGTAAGTGTCTGGGTTAATCACCAGTAAACTATTAGGAGTGCCAGCCCATAGCATTCCCTCCGGTCCTCTGGTCAAGGTTTGTACCGTGTTTCCTGGTAAATCCTTGATGCGAGCAATCACAAAAGCACTAGCAGTATCGACTCGCACTAGCCCTTCTAGAGTCCCCACCCACAGCTGACCCTCTTCATCTAGAGTCAGAGCATTGGCACTGACACCAGGTAATTCTTGTAACGTTGTCATCAACAATCCCTGGTCAGGGCTAATCAGAGCCAGACCGCGATCGCTTCCCACCCAAAGATAGCCACGAGTGTCAATCAATAGGGACAACACATTATTAGACGGTAAGGTAAAGTTTTGGGCATTAATTTCATTATTACGAGGGTCTATACGCAATAGTCCTTCATAGGTTCCTACCCAAATCCGCCCTACCCGGTCTTGAGTTATAGCACCAACAGTGTAATTCGGCAGACTGAGGCGAGTGCGGATTTTTCCAGTATTAGGGTCAATTCTAGTTAATCCTAGCCAAGAGCCCACCCAAAGCTCACCAGTAAAATCCGGTTGCAAGGCAGACACCCGAAAATCTGCTGGCAGGGGCTGGGTTTCTTGCCTGAGGCGTTGATCAGGCAAAGGTCTAGTGGGAGGCGGAGGGTTTCCCCCGGAGGTGGGGGGGGATACCTCTTTATTTACCGAGTTAGTGGATAACTGTGTCTGAGCGATCGCTGTTGAAAAATATGATAAATAGTTGTTTGGCTCACTGTCTGGGATTGACACAGGTAAGATTTGCCCCAGCAGTGTAGCACTGACTACCAGGCCGATACGGTTAGTTAAGCATGCCATTATTTTCAGCATCTTGATTAAGTCTTTTGTTGATCAGGAATTACTGTCACAAGCCCCGCTGCCCAACCTTGTCAAGGAACCTATTATAGTCAATTTTATCGTTTTTGTTACAAAAATGTGATAAATATTTACATTTCGTCACGTTATAAGAGGAGCTGATACATTCCTAAAGAATATTTGAGGTTCAAGTGATCCAATTACCTGGTATATTTCAAAATGATTAAGAAATTCTGAATTGCCTTAGCGACTTGACCCACTAGCAACCCTGGAGCAATCAGCGGAGCGGTCGGGTTAGTAAGTAAAGCTACAGGTAATCCCCAACATTAGCCACAAACAGGTGATTGTGGAATCGGTGTTGTGCCCTTCTTCAGGCTTAGAAAACAAGCCTAGATGGGTTGTTTGTTCTCTTAGCTAGGAGCAACACACAACACTAAGAAAAGAAAATCTATTCTAGCGATAGCAACATTCAGTAGTTCCTAAGGAAGCAACGCATGTCTTACTCATCAACCAGTACTCAGACAAAAGCTGGCTACGATGCCGGTGTAAAAGACTATAAATTAACCTATTATACGCCAGATTATACTCCAAAAGATACGGATATTTTGGCAGCGTTTCGCGTAACACCGCAGCCTGGTGTACCTCCGGAAGAAGCCGGTGCAGCGGTTGCAGCTGAGTCTTCTACGGGTACCTGGACAACAGTTTGGACTGACTTGCTGACTGACCTAGACCGTTACAAAGGTCGTTGCTACGACATCGAACCAGTACGTGGGGAAGACAACCAGTTCATCTGCTTTATTGCCTACCCACTGGATCTGTTTGAAGAAGGCTCAGTCACCAACATGCTGACCTCCATCGTGGGTAACGTGTTTGGTTTCAAAGCTCTGCGAGCACTGCGCTTAGAAGACTTGCGGATTCCCATTGCTTACCTCAAGACCTTCCAAGGACCTCCCCACGGAATTGTTGTAGAGCGGGACAAGCTGAATAAGTATGGTCGTCCTTTGCTTGGTTGTACCATTAAGCCCAAGCTAGGTCTATCCGCTAAGAACTACGGTCGTGCAGTATATGAGTGCTTGCGCGGTGGTCTGGACTTCACCAAAGACGACGAAAATATTAACTCCCAGCCCTTCATGCGCTGGCGCGATCGCTTCCTGTTCGTAGCAGAAGCAATCCACAAATCCCAAGCTGAAACTGGGGAAATCAAAGGTCACTACCTCAACGTCACTGCTCCCACCTGTGAGGAGATGATGAAGCGGGCTGAGTTTGCTAAGTCCCTGGACATGCCCATCATCATGCACGACTACCTCACTGGTGGCTTTACCGCCAACACCACTCTGGCTCGTTGGTGCCGTGATAATGGCGTTCTGCTGCACATCCACCGCGCTATGCACGCTGTGATTGACCGTCAGAAACACCACGGTATGCACTTCCGCGTCTTGGCTAAGTGCTTACGCATGTCCGGTGGTGACCACCTCCACTCCGGTACTGTAGTCGGTAAGCTTGAAGGTGAAAAAGGTATCACCATGGGCTTCGTTGACCTGATGCGGGAAGACCACATTGAGCAAGACCGCGAACGGGGTATTTACTTCACTCAAGACTGGGCTTCCATGCCTGGTGTAATGCCAGTGGCTTCTGGTGGTATTCACGTTTGGCACATGCCTGCGCTAGTAGAAATCTTTGGTGATGATTCCTGCCTACAATTCGGTGGTGGTACTCTAGGTCACCCATGGGGTAATGCTCCTGGTGCTACTGCAAACCGGGTAGCTCTAGAAGCTTGTATCCAAGCTCGTAACGAAGGTCGTAACCTGATGCGTGAAGGTGGTGACATTATCCGGGAAGCTGCTAAGTGGAGTCCTGAGTTGGCAGTTGCTTGCGAACTGTGGAAGGAAATCAAGTTCGAGTTCGAGGCAATGGATACCGTCTGATGCAGTTTGAGGTGTGAAGTTTGAAGTATGAAACGTCATACTTTAGACTTCATAACTTTTTCTAAAAGACTGGGTTCAACCATGGATTTAAAACGAGTTGCGAAAGATACAGCCAAGGTGCTGGCTAGCTATATGACCTATCAAGCACTGCGGACAGTGGTAAACCAGTTAAGAGAAACCGACCCTCCCCGAGCGCTTTGGCTACAGTCTTTTTCCTCACAACAAAGTATCCAAGATGGAGACGCTTATCTTGAGGAATTACTGCGGGCTAAACCTGAATTAGCGTTGCGGATTATGACTGTGCGGCAACATATCGCAGACGAAGTGGCCGAGTTCTTACCTGAAATGGTTTGCACCAGTATCCAGCAGTCGAATATAGAACATCGGCGTCAGCATCTTGAACGCATCACGCAATTCACTATTCCAGATAACCCAACTAATTCTGAGCAGAAAACTGATTCGGACACCTAATTGGTTCAACCGATGAAGTGATCTACTATCCCCCAAATTTCATACCTATACTTCAACAGAGAATCAAACAAAGAATCAAAATCTATGAAAACATTACCAAAAGAGCGTCGTTACGAAACCCTTTCCTACTTACCCCCCCTGAGTGACGCTCAGATTATGCGGCAAGTGGAGTACATCTTAGCGGAAGGTTACATCCCTGCGATTGAGTTCAACGAAACCTCTGAACCAGAGACTTACTACTGGACATTATGGAAACTGCCTTTGTTCAAGGCTACCTCACCTAAAGATGTGCTAGCGGAAGTGGATGAGTGTCGCTCTGAATACCGCGAGTGCTATATCCGAGTTGTAGGTTTTGATAACGTTAAGCAGTGCCAAGTTCTCAGCTTCATCATTCACAAGCCCAATGACGGTGTTAGCCGCAGCCGTTACTACTAAAGGCTAAGGCATTGATGCTTGCCTGAAATATTATTATTAGCCCCCCGATCACCCTCGGGGGGCTGGCACAATAAAAATGGCAACTAACAATTAATAATTGGCCATTTTTCTGGCGCTTACCCTGATTATCGATCTGGCATAGAACCTCTCATCACACCTCCAGGAAGAGAAATTATTGGCACTTGACCGGTAGGAACACTCTCAGGAGTAACTCCAGCAGAAGTAACGCTAGAGGAATCATCAGGATTGATGACAATACCAAGCATCCGGAATACTGTTTGGTTTTCGTCTGGTGATTCTGAAATTGCTCTGACAAAGTTGTTTCTGACATCCAAGGATTGGTTAGCAGTAAATTCTGTAGTTCCAACGTTGAAAGTAAACACAGAATCGGGCAACCCACCAATATGAGCCCCACCCATGGACGACGAAACGACAGGGTCCATAACATTAAAAGTAAAGTTTCCTAGAGCATCAAGCTGACCCGGAAAACTGATCATCATAGGTGCAGCACTAGGAGAGCGAAGACTTTCGAAAGAGATGGGATTAGTTACACCACCAGCAGGGTTATTAACATTAACATTAAGAATGGCATCAGCATTGATACCTGGTCTTAAGGCAGTGCCAATTTGGGTATCTGTGCTTCCTCGATCAAGCAGAGGGTCACTGACTCCATTGAGAGCATTTTGTAAGAAAGATTTTATTTTTCGGATATCCCGACGACAGTCTATGTCTATTATTCCTTCTGGTGGTTGTGATTGTTCTGTTTCAGAAGGGTTGGTTGAGTCAGCTTGAGCAACCCTATTGTTGGTACAAGTTCGGTTATTGCTGTGTACCTCGTCTGCTTTGACAATATTGCCCAAAGTACTATTGAAACCGTAAAAGCATATTCCGACTAAAAAAGCTTGTCGAATAAATTGCCAAGAATATTTGTGCAGTTTTAACATAAGCTATCCTGTTTTAGAAACGAAAAGTGGCACGGAGTACACCGATATAAATATCGTTGTTTTCTTCTATATGTCCAGGATCAGTAACCATAAAAAATCCTGGAGTAATATAGATATTGTTGCTAAATTTGTGGCGATAGAAAATTTCATAGTGAATTGAAGTGGCGTTATCTTCTCCTAAAAGTAAACCATTGCCGTTCTCTAATTTTAGAGGTTGACCAATGATTAAGCCTAGTAAACTTCCTTCTTGACCAAAGGGATCTGAAAAGGCTAAGGAAAGCAAGTAAGTGCTGGCATTAGCAAAATCATCTGATGCCAAAGCATTAGTGAAGGTATATCCTCCCCAACCCGCAAAGGTAAGGTTATCAGTAAAACGCCACTGTAAACTACCGCCCACAGCATGGGTCTGAGTTTCTTGAAGCAGTAGACTAGAAGTATCAGCGTTAAAGCTACCTGCGAAAGTATTTAACTGACCATCATTGGCGTAGGCATTAATATAGTGTAGTCCAGCCGCCATGTTATTGGCTGGGGTAAACAATAATTGCACTCCTAAAGCACTATGATCTGGACTAATAAAACCCTCACTAGGGCTACTGCTATTCCGGGTTCCGTAAGCAACTTGTAAACGGAGTGGATCTGCTACAAACCAGTCTAAACCAACCCCCGCATCGAGAGCGCCAATTTTGAAAAGTGGACTGGCTTCGCCGAAACGAGAGATAGAACCTATACCCACATCCAAGAAGGGACTATTAGCAGTAAGGACACTACCTAAACTAAAACCGACTGGTTTTATAGTAAAGACAACTCGGTCACTAATGGCAAAGCGGTATTCTAAGCTATCTAAAACCACATCATTATCGAGATCGTCTTGGTAAGACAGTAAGGCGGCAAAAGTATTGAGTACATTGGGGTTGGCAAAACCACCATCATCGAAATTACCGGAAGCTAAAACAATACGCAGACGATCTCTGCCTGTGAATGAAGCAACAGTTCCAATGCGGGCAAGATAATTAAGAACAGTGTTAGCATCTCCTGTGCCTGGTGGATTGCCTCCTTCAGCAGCAGCTAGGCCAAAAATAACTTCTCCTCCAAATTTGACAGTGGTGGAAAACTGATGCTCCTCTAGGAAAGCAACTCGACTGTCTAGGTTATCTACCCGTGTTTTTAGTTGGGCTAATTCTGGGTCAAATTGATTAGCTAATTGTTGTAATGTGGCTAAATCTTCTTCAGAAATACGATTAGCACTTTCAACCGCAACCAGTCTCTCAATCTGTTCCATACAGGCGTTCAAACCTGCGGCAAATTCATAGCGAGTTAAGGCTCGGTTGCCTTGAAAAGTCCTATCTTGGTATCCGGCAATACAACCATAGCGTTCTATTAAATTTCGTAGTGCTTCAAATGCCCAGTCCCCCGGTTGCACATCTTGGAGTTGGACAATATTGGTTACCTGAGTCATGGCTGTGCCATCAATTTCAGGTGATGGTTCCAGGGATGTTGATTGTTCTGGTAGTTCTGGAACTGTTGATGTGGCTTCGCTGAGTTGATCAACCCTGGGACTGACTGGGTTGGTTGTTGTTGTTGTATTAACACTCTCGATCTTGTCTAATAAGACTATACCCAGTTCTGCATCAAAATCCTTAAGCAGTCGTTCTAGTCTGGCTCGGTGATGTTGAATAACTGCGTCTTCTGATACGGCGCTATAAGTTTGGGCGATATGCTGTTGACAAGCACTTAAGATAGCAGCAAATTCAGAACGGGTTAAGGCTTCATTGTTTACAAAGGCGCTCTTGTCCGTGGTACAGCCAGAAAATTCAACTAGTTCTCTCAAGGCTTCGTAAGACCAGCTTCCAGGTTGTAAATTGTCGGTTAGTGCCCAGGTTTTGGGGGCAGTTAATAGCAATCCGGTTACTCCTGATAGGAAAAGGAGTAAGAGTTTTTGAGTTTTCATGGTCACTCCTGCACACTGAAAAAAGGTAAAATATCGGTTGATTCAAAACTTTATCTCTCTGTTTCCATAAATGATGGTGTTTTATTTTCAATTTCAGGACATAAGAATAAAATCTCATTAATATTCTCAATAACACCATCATTTTCTTTCCCCTCATCAATCAACTCCTGACTAGGTGGGTCAAAGTTTAAGTCTGATAGGCTGATAAGTGAATTGCCTTGACCAATGAGTTCAAGAAAGTGCTTGATTCTGATTCCTTGGCCCCCATCTTTTGGTTTATTTGTAATTCCTTTCCCATGAATACCTACTAAATAACCTTGCTCATTAAGTACAAGTCCACCGCTCATACCTTGGACTGTTGGATTTGTATAAGCAAAATCGTAGCCTCCATCTGGTTGAGGAGCATCTAACGACTTTACAGTACCAGAAGTAGATTTCATGATAGTATCAATATCCTTATCATTATTATTATCATAATTTTCTAAAATTTTCTCACTTGGAAAGCCAAATACAAAGACTTTATCATCTTGTTGAATACTGTCTGAATTATCTATAGATACGGTAAAGTAATTACGCTTACTTTTAAATTTAATAATTGCTAAGTCAAATCCATCTATATCAGAATTTTTTTTAGGATCATAATTACCAAATGATTCAATATAATCGTCGCATTTTTGTTTAGACATTGGGTTCACAGGATAAACTCCCTCTCTTTGTTCCTTTGATGATTTTTTTGAGTCTCTAATAATTTTATGGATATAATCACATCTGTCCAATATAGGTGTCTCAAGTACATGAACATTTGTTAACGCATAATAAACATTATCTTGTTTGCGTTTGCCTACAATTTTGGCTATAATGACACCTGAACCTATAAATTTATCTAAGTATTTTTGTAAATAATTAGATTTAAACAAGGAATCTTTAATTGTTCGACTATCAAGTGATTTCAAATCTGGGCCATGAAAAACCACCGTCATTTTAGCTATTGCTTCAATGTCATTTTGACTCAGCACTTTAGTTTGAGTCTGTGATAAACCTTGAAAATTAGGTATTAGTATTAAAAATAAAGCTGTAAAAAATCCTAATAATAGTATCAAAATTCGATAGAATTGATTCATGGTTATCCTCACACATTTATTTATTGGTCTAAAACCTATAAATTAAATCTAATTTAATCATCAGCTTCGACTGTTACTGTTGGTAAGTTGATTCCTTGTATACAGCGTTTTTCATAACTATGAGGTACACAGATTTTTTTTCCTGTTACCTCTTTCCTGTTCTGACTTCCTTGTTGTGACTTCCCTGTTCCGAAGTCCCTAAAACCTAGGAGTTTATAACTAACCCAATTTAAAACTGCTGTAAAAGAGTCGATAGTTGGGATATAGCTTGGTTGAACTGATTGAGTTTTTATATCTGTAAGACTTCCAGATATTTTAGTTCCTTCTTGAAAAAGACTAATGGGAATTGCCGAACTCAAAGCATTCATTTTATGGAACAGTTCAGGAGAAGGATATGTGCCATCAGTCAGAGCAAATATCTCTATTCCTTGAATCGGATATTTTCCTCGACCATTCAGACCAATAACTTGACCTTTAGAGTCTAAAACAGGGCCGCCACTCATTCCTACTTCGACCTCATTAGTGTAACCCATTTTATAACCTTCAGGTAAAGATGGTTCTGACATTAACATTTCCAGTGTTCCTATTGTTATATGAAATGCTCTTAAACCCCAATCAAAAGTTTCTATAGAGCCTTTTGAGTTGTAGATATAGTTAGGAAATCCTACGGCATAAACCTGTTCTCCAATTGTGATTTCAGAATTCCTTAAAACAGCAACCTCGTAGTCGATATCACTGATAAATTCTACTAAAGCTAGATCAATGCCCTTAAAATTAGAAAGATTCTTCCGACGTGCTGGATGACTCTGACCATCTCCTGTTAAAATTGTATATTGTTGATCAGAACTGCCATCAGCTACATGAGCATTAGTTAAGACAGTATAAGTTTGTCCTTGACGCTTTATAATAATTCCAGAACCTGCTCCAAGCTGGGTGAAAATACGAACAGTTATTTGAAGAGCATTTTTTTGTATGGATTCGTCAATTGTTGAATCATAAATAGCAAATTTATCTGTAGGATTTTCAACCTCAGAAGTAATTTATATTAATGAGGTAGAGTTAACATTGTCTAATTCTGCTAATTGACTTTCAATTGTTGCTCCTAACTTTAAATAAATAGGAGCAGATCGCAAGGGAATATCTACTGATAAGAAATTATCAGGAATATCAAATAGCTGTCTCAGAACTATCTTTGGATCTTGAGCAGATGGAAGAACAACCAATAAATTACTACCGTCGCCTTTGCAAGTGTATTTAAAATCGTAAACCCAACAAATAACTTCTTTACCGTTGATAAAGTCAGTCGTCAGTAACAAGTCTGACATTTTATTTGGATGATTAGCTACGATCAGGTTTAATCGTTTAGTAACTTCTTGGCACTGTTGTTGACTAGAAAAAGAGTCAGCAAAGATGCTAAAGTTCCAATGAATTAGAGTATTGGTTTGTTTACCACTTGGGCTAACAGCAATAGTGGCATAACCTTTGTCTGAATTAATACACTCGAAATTGATTCTGCTAGATACAGATTGCTTAGTTGAAATTACACTGGCTAGGGTAAGACTGGTAACTAGCAGTTGAGTAAAAGACATAAGCATGAAAACTGGAATATTAGCAGAGATTGAACCAAACTCAACCGAAAGAGTGACTTTAGTTTAGTTCAACCCCTAGTCAAGACTTTTTTGATTTCAATTAATTTTTTATTACTTTTCTATTGAAAAGGATCCTCCCAATCACTAGGGCTATCTCCTATTCCAAGATCCAAAAAGCTCTCTATATCTACTCCAAGGTTTAGATGATCTAAGGGAATTGTAATCTCAGTAATCCCACTTTGCCGTAGAGGAGGTTGATCTTCACCTTTTCTATTAGCAGCATCCTCAAGACGATTCTTTAGAGTCCCAAGAGCTATTTTGGCATCTTGCAATGTTTTTCCACCCAGAATAGTAACCAGGATGTTATCACCGTTACTTTGACAACTGCCTTGAGGATTTGAAGTATAGCAAATTACAGGAAGAGAATAATTCCTATCTTTAAAAGGAAAAGGTTTATGCATACCAGGTACTAATATTATTTTCCTCATTTGGTAGTTAAACTCAACATAGGCATCATTAAGCCTCTGAGAAACTACTGCACAACGTTCTTGAGGTTGCCAGTCTAGTGCTTCCATGATTTCCCAAGTAATTATTGGTGGTGTTTTTTTTCCAGTTTCAACAGCAACAGCAATTGTTTCATGACCATTATTTGAGTTAGGCTGACATTTAAATTCTGCTCTTCGAGTATTAGCTAATACAGAAGTACCTGTTAGATAAAGAAAGCTAAAAAAGGCAAAACTAGCAAGCAAATATTTAGCAAAAAATTTTATTTTCATGGTAAATTACTGATTCAACTAAAAAACACAAAACTTTTATTTGAAAGGATCAATAGGATTAGGAGACTGGATAGGACTGGTATTTAAAGTTAGAGACTCTTCTACGAAGTCTCCTAATCTAAATACATATGGAGCACCAGGATTCTGAGGAATTAGAATTGGGAAAATATCTTGATATCTTTCCCCAAAAGTTAACAGTAGATTGCTGCCATCACTCATACAGCGCTGTTTCTCACTATTCACAACACAGAGGACACCCAAACCATTAAGACGACCATTAGTAAGATATAGTTTTCTTAATTGGTAGTCATTTTGAGCATAAAAGTTGTTGAGCCTATTGGTAACATGAAAACAGCGTTGCTCTGGTGTCCATGAATTCTGATAAAATATATAATCTCGCCAAACAAAAATAGGGGCTGTTTTTTGTCCACTAGCGATAGAAATAGCAATGGCTTCATAACTGTTATCGTTTTTGTTATAGTTACAGGCAAACCTTACAGTTGGAGGATTTACACTGACAACTTCGCCCTCAGAGGATGGAGAATTCGGTAAAATAACTCTACCCTTGCTATCCGTTAGCTTAAGAACAACTCGATAGTCTCCTTGGCTGTTATCAACTGAAGACACAAAGATTCTCCAAGTTCCTGTTTCAGCCGTATTATCATCCTTAAATTTTTCTCGCTTTCCTACTCCCTCCTGATCAATCGATTTCAGCAACCTGCCATTGGGATCAACTACATATAACTTCAAATTAACCCCAGAATCCGCAACAGGAATTGCCTCTAATTCGATGTCGTAGCCTGAGATTGTTTTGAAATGATACTCATTACAGATTTTTTCTTGAGTCAAGTGACAAGTGGGCGTGTCAGTGAAGCTAATTCTTCCCCAAACAGGTTCAGTAGATTGCAACTCCTGAATTGCCCAAACCGTCTTCCCAAAGCCCAAAAGAGAAATTCCGGTAATGGCAGCAGTAGTAATCCTATGGAACAAGTTGCTCTTCATGAGCAGATATCCGAAAATTTGACAAGGGTTTAACCTAAAGCTTTCGTCAACCTTCGGGAGTAATAATATAGTTAGATTGGAATCAGCGGCAACTAAAGTTTACAATTCTTTACTTTTTAGAGGCTCACTTACTTTTAAATTAAAGAGTTAGTAAGGTTGTTTTAGGGGATATAGAGGCAACCTGGGAGCAGATCAGCTTTGTGGGCTGGGTTTTTGGAACGTAGGTGTGAAGCCAAGCGATCGCGACCTAAGGAGCGTCAGCCTTCTCGAAGAGTAACCCAGCACCTGGATCAATGTTGGGTTTTAGGTTTCGTAGCGCTTATGGCCAAGCAAGCTACAGCCAAACTTACCTGAATAGGTATATCCAAAACTGACATACTTCCGGAAATCTCGGCTCATAGCCTCTAAATCAATACACCAAGACTTACACAGTACAGGGTGGATTTGATGTTAGGAACAACGATAGGCGGACGCTATCACATTATCGACAAACTTGGCGAAGGTACATACGGTCAGACATGGTTAGCAAAAGATCGACATTTACTGGACTCTCCCTACTGTGTAGTTAAACAATTGAAGCCCGAGACTACCGACGCCTCTGAGTGGGAGATAGCCAAACGATTATTTGAAGAAGAAGCAAAAACTTTGCAAGAATTAGCCAAAAATGACCTAATTCCGCAAATAATGGCTTATTTAGAAGAAAACGATCAGCGCTACTTAGTTCAGGAATATATTCAAGGGCATGATCTAAGTAAAGAACTGAATTTAGGGGAAAAGTGGCAGGAAAAACGAGTTATAGAGCTTTTACAACAAATTTTACAGGCATTAGAAGTTATTCAACAGCATAACCTTATCCACCGCGACATTAAACCGTCTAACTTAATGAGACGTGAGCAAGATAAGAAAGTGGTTCTGATTGACTTTGGAGCCGTAAAAAAGTGGCAACCTGATAACCAGCGTAGAGCAGGGACTGTTAGGATTGGCACACCAGACTATATGGCTCCTGAACAAGATCAGGGTCATCCTAACCTCAGTAGTGATCTATACGCAGTGGGAATGATTGGAATCGAAGCACTTACAGGAGAACTGCCCAACCCCCTACAATCGGATGAAAATGGCAAAATAATCTGGCATAATAACCAAGTCAAGGTCAGTAATGAACTAGCAGCAGTTTTAGATAAAATGGTACGCTACAACTCTGATGAGCGTTACTCCTGTGCAACTCAGGCACTAGAAGCACTTAAGGAGGTTACAGAGAAACTACAACCAACCATAACACTTAAGCCTCTTCAACCAAATCCAAAAGCTCCCGCATCTCCACACTTTAATTTTGGGGCGATGCTTTTAGCTTGCTGGTTTTCTTTTATCCTTGCTTTGGGTTTTTTCTTTTTAGTTTTCAAGCCAACAGGAGAAGGTAAACAAAAAAAAGATCAAAGTCCTGAAAAGCCACAAGAACCAATTGTTCCCAATACAACACAACCTCCTGTCCCTCGGTCATGCGATCCCTGGTGTTGAAACTCAGAATATAGAAAACCTATACTTTCTTTATTCTTTCAAGGCTCAAAAAAAATTAGAATAATTTTAAACTTTAATAAGGCTGTCTCATCCCTTCCTAGTTAACATCCCTCATCAGCATCAACTCTCCCCAGATCAGGAGCAAATCTTCTTGCTACGTTTCGCGAGTGAGATGGAATATCAGGAAATTGCAAGTCAACTGAAGACCTCTAGAGGGTTGTGGCGCAAACCCATGAGTCAAATCTACATGATTTTAATAATTTTGTGGAATGGGCATCTTGATGGAATGGGCATCTGGCTGTGGAACGGGCATCTTGGTGGAATGGGCATCTGGCTGTGGAACGGGCATCTTGCCCGTTACAATTCCCAGGCGGGCAGGATGCCCACCCCACTGATATTCATCCCGCCCCTCAGCAATGCCAGAAATTTGACATCACAAGGGTTAATCGCTAATTTTCACCAATGATGTCTAATCACTAATGTAAGTATTCAGCTATCAGCTATCAGCTATCAGTTGATGCACTACGCGCACGGTACTTGAGGTGCTATCAGGGGCTTTAACTCGACGAGGTCGGATCAGTAAGACTAGCAGAGATTTTCAAGCAGCCGTACCAGCCCGTAAGCTTGTTTACTACCTCCCCTTGATTAGCTGATAGCTGACAGCTGATAGCTGACAGCTTACCTAATTACTAGTTATCAGCTTCACAGGACTTAATCAGTTTATTGAAATCTTCAGGAGGTTCCGCACCACCAGTAATTTCTAGACCAATACTTAGAAACTCTTCATAGGGGTATTTTTCTTGAATTTTATCAATGGTACACTGACAAAATGCCTGAGCCTCTGAGCCCTTAGTGCCAACACATTGCCCCATGTAAAAATTTACAAACTCTGGTGTATAGCCAATCTCAGCGTTTTGGAGGATAGTCTCAGCTTCTTCAGGGATAGTCAATGGTTTTTGAGGAATAGTCTCAGCCTCTTCAGGGATAGTCAATGGTTTTTGAGGAATAGTCTCAGCCTCTTCAGGGATAGTTTCAGTTTCTTGGGAATAACCAACGGTTGGGCTGACGAGAGCAAACAAACAGGCACTGATAATTGATAGCTGGTATCGTTTGATGTTCATGCTTTTAACCTCTACAGAAAATAGCCGATTCGGACTATTTTAACAATTGCACACTATTAGGTTTCCCATCTTTTCTCTGAAAGAAACATTAGGCAAAAATATTGCATGCAAAAGGCAAAACAGCTCATTAAAAATTAGCAATTAACTGTTTTTAATCAACAATTAACTGTTAGCAATTTTTAAAATACTAAGAGACTAGCCAATAAACACAATACCAGCTTTTACCTTGTAGGATAGGCCAAAAAAGTTTGGTTTTGTTGAGTATTCTAGATTAGATTAACTTAAGTGGCTAGTTATCAGTAGCTAGTTAAAAAAATACCTCAAAATCCCTTCCACACACCAAAGCTTAGTATCACTAGATACTCAATTCTCGATTATTGCTATCAAGAGCTAATCTTTCTAAGAATAACTAGCAACTTTCCTGAGATTACTTCGCCCACCCCACTTTAATTGGTATTTTTTTTTGACGCAAGTCCCTAATGACTACCAATAATCATCCCCGCCAGTAGCACAAAGCCAATCCAGACATTTTGGCGAAAAATCTCTCCATAGACAGATGTGGGATGATTGGGCTTTCGTAGTCTAGTATAGTGCCAAATCCAGACTACTGTCGCTATCACTAGGGTTAACCAAAAGGCCAGTTGGAGATCCATCACAACCCCGAGGCCAGCAAGCAAGCTAGCACTACCAGCAAAGAACACACCTACGGCATCAGCAGCATACTTACCGAAAAACAAGGCACTAGAGCGCACCCCAATCCTCTGGTCATCCTCCCGGTCTGGCATGGCATAGACTGTGTCAAATCCCAATGCCCAAAGTACTGTTGCTCCCCAGAGTAACCAGGTAGCTGGTTCTAGAGTAGTAGTAATGGCACTCCAACTAATCAGTACAGCAAAACCCCAAGCAATTGCCATAACCAGTTGCGGTACAGCAAACACTCGCTTGGCAGATGGGTAAAACACAATTACTGGTACAGCGGCCACGCAAAGCCCAAAGGTGAAAGCATTAAGATACAGAGCAATCACCCCAGCGCAGACCATAGCAACTAAGGCAACTACTACGCCAACTTTGACCGATAGGGCTTTGGATGCCAAAGGGCGTGAGCGAGTTCGCGCCACTTGGGAATCAATATTGTGATCCCAAACGTCATTAATTACACAGCCAGCAGCACTGGTGGCTAAGCTTCCAAGAATAATCACCGCAACCAGGGGAATCGGTGGTGTCCCTTGGGCTGCTAAAAAAACAGCCCACAGTGCTGGCACCATTAAAATCAATCGTCCAGTTGGCTTGTCCCATCGCAACAGTCGCATAATGGCTAGCCAGGTGGGTATGGGATTGGGGTTTGGCTGGGTAAGCATAGCAGGAATGGTTACTTGTTTGTTGGTAATTTTGTTTGTAGGTAATTTTCCGGATTGTTTCCTCGAATCAGAGGAATTTCACAATAGGAGATAGTGCCTATTTTTTGTTATTCTCCTTAAAGATATCGTTATTCATAGGTTTCGGGCTGATATATGTAAGCAGGATACATCAATATGGTTAACTCACTGACCCAAGACATTTTCCTACATGTTTCCACTCCTGACAAAGAGCAAGAGCGCATTATTGCTGCCATCGATATTGGTACCAATTCCATTCACATGGTGGTGGTGCGAATTGACCCTAAACTACCGGCATTCACCATTATTGGTAAAGAAAAGGACACGGTCAGGTTAGGGAATTGCAACCCCCGAACCGGTGAGTTGACCCCCGAAGCCATGAAAAGAGCGATCGCAACTCTACAACGCTGCAAGGAACTCGCAGCCAGCCTCAATGCTGAAAACATCGTTGCTGTAGCAACCAGTGCTGTGCGGGAAGCTCCAAATGGGCAGGCTTTTTTACATCAGGTATATACAGAATTGGGTTTATTGGTCAACCTAATTTCTGGTCAGGAGGAAGCACGACGCATCTACCTAGGTGTGTTGTCAGCTATGGAATTCAACAACCAGCCCCATATCATTATTGATATTGGTGGTGGTTCAACGGAATTGATCCTCGGGGATCGTCATAACCCCCGTTCCCTAAGTAGCACAAAGATAGGAGCCGTTCGTCTTACAAAGGAGTTTGTCACTACAGACCCGATCAGCCAAAGTGAGTTTCTCTATTTGCAAGCCTATGTCAGGGGAATGTTAGAGCGAGCTGTTGACGACATCCAGGGTAACTTGAAACTCAGTGAACAGCCTCGTTTAGTGGGGACATCTGGCACTATTGAGACCCTAGCCAAGATGCACGCCTATGAGAATCTGGGTATGTTACCTAATCCCCTAACCGGGTATGAGCTCAGTCGTGAAGATTTGGAAACAATGCTCAAGGGCTTAGCTGCTATGAGTTTGGCTGAACGCTCAACCCTGCCAGAGATGTCCGAGAGGCGTTCAGAAATTATTGTTGCTGGCGCAATCATTTTATTAGAAGCTATGAAGCTTCTGGGAATGGAGTCGATCATAATTTGTGGACAATCACTCCGGGAAGGCTTAATCGTTGACTGGATGCTCACCCATGGATTGATTGAAGACCGACTACGCTACCAAGATGAGGTCAGGGAAAGGAGTGTGCTCGCAGTTGCTGGGAAATATCAGGTCAACCTGGACTATAGTCAGCGGGTGGCTAACTTTGCCCTGAGCTTATTTGACCAAACCCAAGGAAAACTGCACAATTGGGGAACACAGGCACGGGAATTACTTTGGGCAGCAGCAATTTTACACAACTGTGGGGTGTATATTAGTCATTCGGCCCACCACAAGCATTCTTATTACTTAATTCGCAATGCTGAACTGTTGGGCTTTCTGGAGCCAGAAATTGAAATCATTGCTAATCTGGCTCGTTACCATCGCAAGAGTGCTCCGAAGAAAAAGCATGAGAATTACAATAATCTGGCCAATCAAGAGCATCGCCTGTTGGTGAGTCAGCTTAGTGCTTTGTTACGGTTAGCTATTGCTTTAGACCGTAGACATATTGGTGCAATTCGGCATGTTAAGTCGGATTATCGCTCCGATGATAAAGCACTTCATCTAGATCTAGTGCCAGCTTTTGCTAATGATGATTGTGCTTTGGAACTGTGGAATTTGGATTATAAAAAATCGGTATTTGAAGAGGAATTTGGAGTTAAAGTGGTGGCGAGTTTGGCATCCAAGAGTAGTCTGGACCGTCATTAAGGCTAAGCATTCAGCTCTGGGCTCTGAGGCATTGATAGAGCTGAAGGCTTACAAAAAAATTGACATATCAAGACTTCCAGTAGAAAGTTTCCTGTCAATTTTTAGGAATTTTAGTTACACGATTTTGCTTTTACCTAATCGTTAGCCAGAAAAATCCGCTGATAAAACTAGCAATTTATCGGCTAACTGTTATCAATCTATCAACGCCGAAAAGGTCTTGGAGTTCGTTTCCCTTCCTAAACCATTAGGATAATTCCCGTACAGAACAGATATAGATAATAGATAATTTTAATCTCAACCATATCCCCAATACCTCAGGGGAGTTTGAACAAATTTGAGTACGATTATACTTAGTTATCATTCAGATTTTGGTAGCGGGCGCAGGCGTAGAGGTCAAATAATGCTCCGACTAGGCTACAGGTAAAGGCAATCACTAATACTCCCTGAATTGGGGATCCATTACCAAAAATAGTCAGAAATTTCAATAGCTCAGTTGTGGCAGTAAGACCAAACCCTGTCAAGCCAGGAATGTATCCTATTATACCAAAACCTGCAAGTAAACCAATAACTAGTGCCACTGGAGCCATAAAGCTCAGAAGGATTGTTATTACCAAAGAACGGAGAAAGTTTGGCAAAATGCTCATAAAATTTAACCGCATAAGCAGGTGAGTTAAAAGCCAGAGCCAAAGTATGACTTGGCACTTTCTACCTTAGGCGAAATCCCTGTCGATAACCGAAAATGTCAAAAATCTTAAATTTTCATTAAAAATCTTGGTAAAGGTCTGTGAATCTGGATCATAAAGCCGGGTTGTTGGTGGCTTCTCTTTTGGGCTACCGGTGCTCGGTTAAATTGATCGGCCTCAAGGTCCCTGGCTTGATATATCAGTGATTTCGGCTCAGTGGCAGGGGACTTCCAACCCTAAAAGACCCTACCCAATTCCTGAGAAGCTGTGGATCAAAAGTTATCATTCCTGTTAAGATTCTTCGTTGATTGCGGATAGGTTAACTCGTCCCAGGACTAAAGTAGGTGGGATGATCTAGTACGTAACTCCCTTTCTTAATAACAAATCACTAATGACTAACGGCGATCGCATCAGTTACCAATTCCCAGAGAAATTCTTATGGGGAGTAGCCACCGCTGCCTATCAGATTGAAGGAGCAGCCAGTGAAGGAGGACGCAAACCTAGTGTGTGGGATACCTTCAGTGGTATCCCTGGAAAAGTACTTAACGGTGATACCGGTACGGTTGCTTGTGACCACTACCATCGCTACGAACAAGATATAGAGCTGATGGTAAAACTAGGGATCAAGGATTATCGCTTTAGCATTGCTTGGCCTCGGATTATTCCTGACGGGCGTGGCAAAGTCAATCAGGAAGGAGTTGATTTCTATAAACGTTTGGTGGATTGCTTGTTAGATCATGGCATTACTCCCCATGCCACTCTATTTCATTGGGACTCTCCCCAAGCCCTAGAAGACAAATACAAGTCTTGGCTTTCTCGCCAGATGGCCTTTGACTTTGCGGATTATGTTACCGCTGTGGTCACTCAATTAGGCGATCGCATTACTAATTGGATGACCATTAATGAGATCATGTGTTTTACTCACTTAGGCTATGGGTTTGAGCACGACCCGATCCATGCTCCGGGTAGGCGTGTTACATCCATCAAACAGGTATGGCAAACCTCCCATCATGCCCTTTTAGCTCATGGTTTGGGCTGTCAAGCCATCCGTAGTGCTTCCCGGGTTCCCTGTTCTATAGCCTTAGTGGATAACTTGTCCGTCACGGTGCCAATCAATGAGTCACCCATCCATGTGGCAGCAGCAAAAAAGGCATTCCCTTTATGTGGGCAAAATGGCGGTATCATTATCCCTGCTCTGACTGGTGCTTATAGTCCTGAATTACTTGAGGTGTTAGGAGACAATGCCCCAGACATCGGACCATGTGACCTACAAATCATTCATCAGCCTCTGGATGGGATTTGTCTTAATATTTACACTGGTACCTATGTCCGGGCTGCTGACAATCCACAGGGGTACGAGTTCCTTGGTATGCCCAAAGGCTACCCTCGCATGAATCTGCCTTGGCTGAATATCCTACCAGATTCCCTTTATTGGGGCATTCGTCATGTCAGTGAAACCCTGGGGCGACAGGATTTGCCTATGTTTATCACTGAGAATGGCTGTGCGGCACAGGATGAATTGAATGGTCGGGGTGAGGTGATTGATACGGACAGGATTATGTACCTCCGAGAGTACCTCAAAGCAGCCCATCGCGCTGTTAGTGAAGGGTATCCTCTTAATGGTTATTTCCTCTGGAGTCTGATCGATAACTTTGAGTGGTATTGGGGATATGATCGGCGCTTTGGGATTACTTATATTGATTATCCAACCCAACAGCGTATTCCTAAAGCTAGTTTTGAGTGGTATTCCCAGTGTATTCAAAATAATCGGGTGGTTTGATCATTAATCGGATAAATCCGATAAAACCCTATCGGTATAGTGGTAATCCGTTAGTGTAACCCTAGGGAGAGGGTTAAGGAGTAAGTCCTAGTAGCGATCGCTACCAGATCAAATGCGATCGCTATTTTGGTTTACCTATTTTTGTTGGCTAATACCCTATTATTATCATTTTGTCAATACTTAAGTAATATAATTATTACTTATTTACATTATTTAATAACCTGAGGGGAAATTACTCTCAAAACCCTTTACAAAAATAAATATATTGCTTAATATAAATATATGAAGGCGCACACAAGCCGGACGAACCTCGAAAAGTTCATATTCATACCCGCAATCATAAGAACATGACTACTGTATTACAGCAGAGCAACACCTCTGTGTGGTCTCAGTTCTGCAATTGGGTCACCTCCACCAACAACCGCCTCTATGTAGGTTGGTTTGGTGTCTTAATGATCCCAACCCTGCTAGCTGCTACCACCTGCTTCATCATTGCTTTCATCGCTGCTCCTCCTGTGGACATCGATGGTATCCGCGAGCCTGTTGCTGGCTCCCTGATGTATGGAAACAACATCATCTCTGGTGCTGTTGTTCCTTCTTCTAACGCCATTGGCTTACACTTCTACCCAATCTGGGAAGCTGCTTCTTTAGATGAGTGGCTATACAACGGTGGTCCTTACCAGTTGGTAGTGTTCCACTTCCTGATTGGTGTATTTGCCTACATGGGTCGTGAGTGGGAACTGAGCTACCGTTTAGGTATGCGTCCTTGGATCTGCGTAGCTTACAGCGCACCCGTTGCAGCTGCTAGCGCCGTATTCTTGATCTACCCAATTGGACAAGGTTCTTTCTCCGATGGTATGCCTCTAGGTATCAGCGGAACCTTCAACTTCATGTTTGTGTTCCAAGCTGAGCACAACATCCTAATGCACCCGTTCCACATGCTAGGTGTAGCCGGTGTATTCGGTGGTTCCTTGTTCAGTGCAATGCACGGTTCTTTGGTAACCTCCTCCTTAGTACGTGAGACTACTGAAACTGAGTCTCAGAACTATGGTTACAAGTTCGGTCAAGAGGAAGAAACTTACAATATCGTTGCAGCTCACGGCTACTTCGGTCGTTTAATCTTCCAATACGCTTCCTTCAACAACAGCCGTTCCTTGCACTTCTTCTTGGGTGCATGGCCTGTAATCGGCATCTGGTTTACTGCACTGGGCATCAGCACCATGGCATTTAACCTGAATGGCTTCAACTTCAACCAGAATAGATACAGGACATATCAGTCCTGGTTTTAATCAGCGTTTTAATTAGCGGCTTCGGGTGCTGGCAAATGGTCTACTAATTGCTCAACAGATTCTACATCAATGGCCACATCCATTAACTGTTCTAATTTTTCGACACTCAACCCCTTCACACGAGCTTGAATTTCAGGGGATAGGTCTCCAAAGCGCCTTTGAAGCAATCGTAGCAGCAGTCGCTCAGCTTCTTCCTGACGACCTTGCTTAATGCCCAACCTTTCGATACTCGTGACATACTTCATGTTGACCTCCTGTTCGTACTGGTTAAGTTCTTCACGAAAGGTTTGTTCTAGTGCTGAGGGTAAGTGCATTACCCAGTCGATGAAGTGATATAAGTTTAAAATGTCTTGTCGCTGATACCCTTGCTGGTACAATCGTCTGGTCAGAGCCATTTTCCAGATTTTCCGTTGCTGGCCATCACTACGAGTATCAACTGCTTTCAGGTGAGCCATGATCACCGTGGCAAAGGGATTGGCACTTTGTTCTAATTCTGGCCACTGCTGTTTGTAGTCTAACAGTTTCACCATCAAAAAATTGAACTGGATTTTACAGCCGAAGATTTCGCTACTGTATTGGGTTGGTCGCCACTGGGGGTTAGCATCACTCAAGACTGCTAAACTAGCAACCGGTCGATTGTAGCGTCCGCTAATCCGATGATGGTAGGTGTACATCCGTTTAGCAAACTCCGTCTGTTTTTCCCCTTGGACTTCCACATGAATTAGAATCCAAGTTTCTTGACCATTGTTGAGCCAGACCTTAACCAGTTTGTCTGCCCATCGACGTCCTACTTCGGCGTCTCGCACCACCTTTTGTAGTTCTTTGTCGAGGAATTCACTGGGACGAGACCAATTGATTTGACTATGAATGTGGGCAAAGCACAGGGCAATGAAGGGCTCAAAGTACCATTCCAGGGTGTCTTTCCAGGGGGAATCATAGTCCGCTGCTGGGTTAATCATTAATTTCCTCTAGTTCGGCTGATTCATCTAATTAATCACCAAACCCTGTTTCCCTGCTCTGAAAATATCTCTGTCGTAAGTAAATATGGGGGCGGTGGGACTTGAACCCACACGACCGTTTAAGGTCAACGGATTTTCATTCTCCCGTAGCTTTCGCTACTGCCATAGCTGGCTCTTGAGAATTGGACTCTCTCTTTACCCTCGGCTTTACGTTAGGGTAGCTCCCGTCGAGTCTCTGCACCTTCCGAGAGGTTTTCCCGGCTTGGCTCAGGATTGCCTTATCTGTGACCAGACTTAGGTTTCCCTGAATTTGAGAGCATTCACATGACAGATTTCTCTATCAGTGCTCAATTTCCTTAAGTCCGTAGCGTCTACCATTCCGCCACGCCCCCTGGTTGATATCACATAGCGGTGGGTTTGCGTTTACCCATCAACCACTGTGATTTCACTGTTTTCTATTTAACCATGAACTGGGGCTACTATGCAAGTATACTGTTGAAATTTTTGAAATTTTTAAGAGGGGGCAAAGTCTGGCTCTGGGGGAACACAGGGCAGCATGTTCGACCTAAGGTAATATAGTAGGGTTGAGCGATTGACCTGCATGTCACGCTACGCGAACGCATTTTTGTCTTCTGTGTCCTAAACCAAAATTCTATGATTACTGCGATACTATACCTGTCTTTGGCAGGAGCCTACTTATTGGTATTCCCTCTCGCCATATATCTCTACCTACAGAAACGGTGGTACGTTGCTAGCTCCTTCGAGCGAGGCTTCATGTACTTCCTGGTCTTCTTATTCTTTCCCGGTCTATTACTCTTCAGTCCAATCTTAAACCTCCGCCCCAAGCGGCGTCAGCCACAAGGGTAAGTCAGTCACTTAAGCGATCATTAGTAATTCATGCGACGAATTGACGCGATTGGAATTGCCCTTGGTATCTTTGCTACTGGCGGCATAGCCTACTTGATCTTTCAGCTCGCTGGGTACGATCAAATCCAAGCCGGGATTTGGAGTCAAGTCCTCTTGGTTGGGGGGTTAGTTGGGTGGGTGCTAACCTACCTGTTTCGAGCCCTGACCCAAACCATGACCTATAACCAGCAGGTGAAAGACTATAAAGATGCTGTCCTGCAAAAGCGACTCGAAGAAATGACACCAGAAGAACTTGCCCAACTCCAAGCAGAGGTGGAACAGGAAAAGTGTTTGACAAAAGCACAGGACGATTCCTCCATATCCCCCCTTAAGCAGGAGGGGCAGGGGCAAAACTAGATGACGAATGACCAATGACAAACATTTCCGATTGCTTCGGATCCCTGAGATCTAACTCCCAGTGTGCTCTGATTCCTTTTATTACCGCTGGGGATCCCGATTTAGAAACCACAGCCAAAGCCTTGCGGGTACTCGACCAATCCGGTGCTGACATCATTGAATTGGGAGTACCCTATTCCGACCCCTTGGCCGATGGTCCAACTATCCATGCTGCTGCGACTAGAGCATTACAAAAAGGTGTGCAGTTGGATGATGTTCTGGCAATGGTAAAGGAAGTTAGCCCAGAGTTACAAGCGCCAATTGTCCTATTTACCTACTACAATCCCATTCTCAACCGAGGGATTAATTCCTTTTTAGAGCAGATTGCTGAAGTGGGGGCGAAAGGCTTAGTGGTGCCTGACTTACCCCTGGAAGAAGCTCAAATATTGCTCAAACCTGCAGCAGAGCTTGGGATTGAAGTGATATTGTTAGTGGCACCAACTTCACCAACAGAACGGATTGAAGCGATCGCTAAACAGTCTCAGGGCTTTATTTACCTAGTCAGTGTTACCGGTGTCACCGGGATGAGAACTCAGCNGAGTATTAGAATACATGCAGTATGACCCTGTGGAAGATTATCTCCAACCACCCCTGAAAGGATTACGTCTGGTGGAGGGAAACTATGAGCCTATAGCTAGCAAACCTTTAGGAGATGAAGATTTCTCGATTTACAGTGAAGTCTTAGGTCTAGAACTTCAAGTGAATCAGGGAAAATTAGAGTTTTTCGATCCAAAGTTAGGTAAAAAGCTATTAAATTTTCAAGAACTGGACATGGCTTATGAGGAAGCTGAACAAGCACTACAGAAAACTGAACAAGCACTACAGAAAGCTATTTCCCATTTATTAGGATTAGGGGTGAGTGTGGAACAGATAGCTGACGCTTTGAGTATATCAGTAGACGAGGTTAATCACAGACTGCAAAAATAACTAAGGTCAGTTTTGGATAAGGAGGAGCGAAGGGAGTAGGCTGAAAGTACTACCCCTCAACCTTCCCAAATTTCCTCCATAACCATGACAAAACCAGGCAGCACCGAATCATCCCCCTTGACCGTAGTGGGATTTTCCAATTGCTCCACATCAGCACCAGGACGGTAAATATACACCCGACGACTATTTGGCTCAATCAACCACCCCAACCTCGCACCATTGTCCATGTACTCCTCCATCTTGTCCTTGAGGTCTTTTACCCTATCACTGGGGGAACGCAACTCAATCACAAAATCTGGGCACAGAGGAATAAATTTTTTCCTTTGTTCTTTACTCAGGGATTCCCACCGCTCCAGCTTGAGCCAAGATGCATCAGGAGAACGATCTGCCCCATTGGGCAGCTTAAAGCCACAAGAAGACTCAAAAACTTTCCCTAGCTTTGTTTGGCGGTTCCATAACCGTAGCTGAAAATTAATGTCGGAATTTCTGTCAGATGTTTCACCTCCTGTTGGGGGCATAACAATTATTTCTCCGTCTAATGTGCGTTCAATACGTAAATCTCGATTAACCTGACAAAACTCAAAAAATTGGTCATCATCCATATCCAATGCTGGAGGCATCCTCAGCACAATGGGATTAGTTTCAACAGCTGTGGTGGCTACTGTCATGATTTAGCTACTTCCCGCACAAGTTTCTTATATTTTAAGATCAGTTTTGGTTAAGCGATCGCTAGCAATAGCTTCTCTAATATCAAGTTCGGTTGAATACCCATAATAAAAGTGTGGGGAGATGGGGAGATGGGGAGATGGGGGAGATTTTTATTAAGGGTAATTATCCTGACATGATATAAGGGAGCTTTTTGGGGGCTTTGGCAACAAAAAAATGTAGGGGTTGGTTCATACTACCCCTACATTAAACGCTGCTAATTTGTTAATCACTAGTATGGTGGGCAAACTAATCTAGTCTCGAATACTCAAAACAATAGAACTGTTTTTGCCCACCCTACTAAGCACCATTAGTAATCTAGTCTCGAATACTCAAAACAATAGAACTGTTTTTGCCCACCCTACTAAGCACTAGTCAACGGTAAACCAGATCAATCCCTAACGAGGAGCAATGGATGGAGCGACAGAAACTATTGGAGCATTTTCTAGTGCTACTGGTGCTTCGTTGACCAAGGTTGGTACAGAGTTGCGGAGTCGTGCGGTTAGCTGGACTGTGGTAGCGTCATAGATCTGAGTCACAATTTTCGGATACAAACCAATGCCGATAATTGGTACTAACAGACAGGCAATAATAAACACTTCCCGAGGTTCAGCATCAATCAAGGCTTCGTGGGCGACTAATTCCTTGTTTTCCGGACCATATAAAATCTCCCGCAGCATGGAGAGCAGGTAAATTGGTGTTAAGATAACCCCGATAGCTGCCAGGACGATCACTAATACTTTGAACAAGGAACCGTAAGCATCACTGGTGGCAAAGCCAACAAACACCATCACTTCTGCCACAAACCCACTCATTCCGGGTAATGCTAAGGATGCCATGGAACAGGTTGTCCACATGGCGAACATTTTGCCCATTCTCTTACCAACACCCCCCATCTCATCGAGCATCAAGGTATGGGTACGGTCATAGGTAGCTCCTACTAAGAAGAATAGGCTGGCACCGATTAAACCGTGGGAAATCATTTGCATCACTGCTCCACTCATGCCTAAGTCGGTAAAAGAAGCAATACCAATTAAGACAAATCCCATATGGGAAATGGATGAGTAAGCAATCTTACGCTTGAGATTACGCTGGGCAAAGGAGGTAAGGGCAGCATAGACAATATTGACAATCCCTAAAATTATCAATGCCGGAGCAAACACGGCATGGGCATCGGGTAGCATGCCAGCATTCATGCGGATTAGGGCATATCCCCCCATTTTCAGCAGAATGCCAGCCAGGAGCATGTGTACCGGTGCTGTGGCTTCCCCATGGGCATCTGGTAACCAGGTATGTAGAGGGAAGATGGGTAGCTTGACCCCGTAAGCAATCAGGAAGCCTCCGTAAAGCAATAGCTGGAAATTGAGGGCGTAATCTTTGAGGGCTAGCGATCGCATATCAAAGGTTACGGTATCTCCATAGAATGCCATGCCTAAGGCAGCTAGCAAGATAAACAGGGAACCCCCTGCGGTGTAGAGGATAAACTTGGTAGCTGCATAGAGACGCTTTTTGCCCCCCCAGATTGACAGTAGCATGTAAACCGGAATTAACTCCAGTTCCCATACCAAGAAGAACAACAGCATATCTTGAACAGCAAATACAGCAATCTGACCACCGTACATTGCCAACATCAGGAAGTAAAATAGCTTAGGCTTGAAGGTTACCGGCCAAGCTGCCAGCATCGCTAGGGTAGTAATAAAGCCAGTCAGTAAAACAAGAGGCATGGATAAGCCATCTACACCTACTGACCAATTCAAGTCCATTTGAGGCACCCAGCTGTATTTTTCGACCAGTTGCAGTTCTGGGTTGCTCAGGTCGTACTGGGTCACAAAAGCATAGACAATTAGGGCAAAATCAATTAGCCCGATAATTAAAGAGTACCAACGCTCCCAAGTCCCATTTTTTTCTGGCAGAAACGGGAGCAGAAGCGATGCCGCAATCGGAAACAGAATAATTATTGTTAGCCAGGGGAAATCTGTCATAGTCAACTAGTCAGTCACCATTGGTCAAAATAAAATTGCAAATTGTTAATTGTTAATTGTTAATTGTTAATTGTGTATAAACAACTAACAATTAACAAAGCAGGTCAGGTCACACCTGAGACAATTACTAAACCCAGTACTGCGAGGAAGACAATTAGAGCATAGAATTGGGCACGACCGTTTTCTACGTATTTCAGTGCTTCACCACTGAGCAGGGTGAAAAAGCCAGTCAGGTTGACTACACCATCAACGATACGGTAGTCTACTTCCATAACTTGCCGTGCTAATCGACGGCTTCCCTGAACAAACAGCCGGTCATAAATTTCATCGAAGTACCACTTATTGAGAGACAGCTGATATAGGGGCTGGATTTTTTTAGCGATCGCATTGGGGTCAATCTTGCCCTGTAAGTACATCAGTACCGCAACGGAAATCCCAATCAGACCGATTCCCACGGAACTGCCGCCCATAATCAGAAATTCTGACCAGTCAAAGGCTTCTGCTTCTGCCACGACTTCGGCTATGGTTTCACTGGCTGGGTGGATAAATTCCTCAAAGTAGTTGTTAAAGGGAGTTCCCACCAAACCAATCAGTACCGATGGCACGGCTAACACTAACAACGGTAGTGTCATCGTTAAGGGTGACTCATGGGGAAACTCACTGTGGTGGTGGTCGTGGTGATCATGGTCAGCCTGAGCCTCAAGTTCCCGTACATCCATAGCACCAGGACCAAAAGCAGGTACAGCTACACCAGCAGCTTCCTTGAGTTGATGACGGATTTCCATCTCATTGCCCCGAAATTCCCCTTCAAAAGTGGAGAAATACATCCGGAACATATAGAAAGCAGTCATTCCAGCGGTCAGCCAGCCAATTCCCCACAGGAAAGGACTTACTTCAAAAGTACTGCCTAAGATTTCATCTTTTGACCAGAACCCTGCGAAGGGGGGAATTCCACAAATTGCCAAGGTTCCAATTAGGAATGTCAGGGAGGTAATGGGCATAAACTTACGCAAGCCTCCCATTAACCGCATATCCTGAGCTAAAATCGGGTCATGGCCAACCACAGCTTCCATACCGTGAATTACTGACCCAGAGCATAGGAACAGCATGGCTTTGAAATAAGCGTGGGTCATCAGGTGAAATAAGCCAGCACCATAGGCTCCAATGCCCATTGCCATTACCATATAACCCAATTGAGACATAGTTGAATAGGCTAACCCTTTCTTAATATCATTTTGAGTAATAGCAATGGTTGCCCCTAAGAAAGCGGTAAATGCTCCCGTCCAGGCAATCACAGTCATGGCGACTGGAATCCCTTCAAACACGGGGTACATCCTGGCAATCAAAAACACCCCAGCAGCTACCATGGTTGCGGCGTGAATTAGGGCAGAGATCGGGGTTGGGCCTTCCATGGCATCGGGAAGCCAAACGTGGAGGGGAAATTGTGCGGATTTAGCCACCGGACCGAGAAACACTAAGACAGCGAACACAGCTGCCATGCCTGCACCCAGGTAACCGGATTCGACAAAGGCTTCCAGATTGGCTCCCATGGCATCAAAGTCGAAGGTGCCAGTTGCCCAGTAGAGTCCCAACATGCCTAACAGCAGACCAAAGTCTCCAACACGGTTAGTCACGAAAGCTTTTTGACAAGCATCTGCTGCTGCCTTACGGTCATACCAGAATCCAATTAGCAGGTAGGAACACATTCCCACCAGTTCCCAGAAAATATAAACTTGCAACAGGTTGGCAGAAACCACCAAACCGAGCATAGAGGAACTAAACAAGCTTAAATAAGCATAGAAGCGCACATAACCGGGGTCATGAGCCATGTAGCCATCGGTATAAATCATCACCAGAAAAGCTACGGTGGTCACCACTACCAGCATCAGTGCGGTTAAGTGATCGATGGTATAGCCCATCATTAGGTGAAAATTGCCAGCAGCAGCCCACTCCAGGGTGCGTTGATAGGGTTCATGACCATGAAATTGACTCCAGAGTATAGCAAAGGAGAACACCATGGACGCCCCCAACCAGGAGACAATAAATACAGCTAACAGCTGCCGCAGACGGTTTGTTGCTCTATTGAAGGAAATTAGCCCCAGACCAACCAGCATTGCCCCTGCCAAGGGAAACACTGGGATTAGCCAGGCATATTGATAAAGCGGTTCCATTGAAGACAGCCTACTTCAGATTTCGTTACTATTTTGGCAAACTGTAAACCGCTGATGTCTAAAGTTTTTCTTTTTGTTTGTCTGTAGAAGGCCAGATCCTTTAATCTCAACTGCACTATAGCAGCCTAGACCATGGACTCACGGTTGGCATTGGTTTGCGGTGACTACTACCAACAGCCGCCATCCGGTGAATAGGCCACTAAGGTCTCATATCTGATACAAATCTTAACCTTTTTAGTAATCTTCATTACAAAATATCTGATCAAAACGAGTAATCATCAGATAATCCCAATATTTGATGAAAATAATAAGAAAATTTAATTAACAAAAATTTATCTTTTTGGCACGGATACTTTCCCAATTCCTAGCCATGAAAGTGGTATAATATAACTTTTATCAATTCACAGGGACAGTTCAGGCACAAGAGTCAGAAACCAATTAGTAATTGGTAATTGGTAATTGGTAATTGGTAATTGGTAATTGGTCATGGGAAAGGGAAATTGGTCATGGGAAATGGTAAACCCACAACCTGGTTACCGATGACCAATTCAATGGCTAATTAGGTTAAGAGTCGCTAATTAGCTAATTAGTTTAAGTGAAGGTTTTAGGCTTTTAGGTTGAATGGCTAAGGGTGTTCTGACCCAGTTCCCTAGCGCCGGGTAAAGCAGGTCGGGTGTCAACAGCTTTCCTTGTGTACCATTACCCTCTTGCACCTAAGACCTAAGACCTAAGACCTAAGACCTAAGACGTAGAATTTCTCTAGAGGGGATATTGGCCGAAAAAGCTTTCAAACCTTGGCGCTGCCTTTTATCCAACTCCTTGGTCAAATCTGGGTATTGGCAGTGTGATTTGAGCAGCCTGGCAATTTCCCTGAGCAGCTCATCCCGACCTTGGAAACCTTCTATTCGTGAGACCAACTGACCTTGCTCAAAGAATAGCAATGTCGGTAGGGTCTTGAGTCGATAGGTATTGGCAAGCTTGAGATTGTTATCGGCGTTTACTCTGACAACCTTGACATCATTGCTTCCTTGAGCTTGGAATTCCTCAAGTATGGGGTGAACAAACCGGCATACTCCACACCAGGGAGCCCAGAAATCAACGATAACTGGCTCAGAAGAGTCTAAAACTGTTTTTGAAAACGTCCGTTCATCAACAGACAATACCATGATTTTTTGAAATATAAGGGTTTTTAGATTTGTTTGGGATCATGCTACATCGAATCGGGATCATCTGAGCAACAGAAATGTCCTAATTACCAATTTACTTGGGCTACAGCTGTAATCATGAGGGGATGTACCCACCACAACAGCCCAGTAAAACCGATGACTCCTAGGTATGCCGGACGAACAAACTCCTGCCATCTCAGGAATTGACGTCCCTGGATAATTGCCAAAAAAGGGATTACGGATGTGCGAGCTTTGAGTGCACAAAAGGCTTCTCCATGCCGTGCCAACAACCGGCGGTCTCCATGCCAGACAGCGAAAAGATGGTGGAGAATTAATCCCACGGAGGTCAATAGGGTAAAGGTGCTACCAATCCAGAGGGTATGGGCAATACACCATATTACTTGTCCTACCATTTGGGGATGCCTGGTAACCCGCATAATGCCAGACTCATACAGATGGACTTGGGGCTTTTGAATCGCAGCAATTTCTAATAAATTAAACGTAGCTGGATAAAGAAACAAGAAAGAAATGACTGAAAGCCCCCATACTAATGACTTAATACCTGGCAGGTCCTGAAGGAGCCACAACTGTATACCATCATATCGATGGTTCAAAAAGTAAATAATTAATACAACTGCTAGCGGAAGACTCACTAAAGCAAAGACAATACGATAAAGCCTTGGACCAATTATTTGTTCACCCTTAGAACGCAGGGCGGCTAAACCACTATGAGCGATCGCAAAAGTCAATAGCAACCCAAACATGACAAAGTGGCTGACACTCAGCCAATTTGGAAATACCATAGGCAAGGGTGATAGATGGGAAATAACGCTCTATTATAGCAAAAAAGCGATGCAGAGGTGCGACCCGTGGCGAATTTAATTCGCCTACGGAAAAAGCACCATTACGGTCTTGGGGGTCCCCCCCATGAGCGACTGCATCAAGACGGAGTAGGAACTTGAGTCCTGGTTATGTTAGTTTCGATTTCAGCTCGCTCCTTTCTGTTAATGGTTTAGCCCTATGTCTGACCTACCTTTTTCTCTCGATCAACTCCGTATACTCAAAGCGATCGCTACTGAGGGGAGTTTCAAGCGTGCTGCTGATAGTCTATACGTAAGCCAACCTGCTATCAGCCTGCAAGTACAAAATTTAGAGCGACAGTTAGAGGTGCCGTTATTTGACAGGGGTGGACGCCGTGCCCAACTGACGGAAGCTGGACACCTGCTGTTGGACTATGGGGAAAAAATTCTGGCTCTATGCCAGGAAACCTGCCGAGCCATTGACGACTTACAAAGTCTCCAAGGTGGGACCTTAATTATTGGTGCATCTCAAACTACCGGAACCTATCTACTACCTCGGATGCTTGGTATGTTCCGACAAAGCTATCCTGAGGTGACAGTACAATTACAGGTTCACTCCACTCGCCGCACTTCCTGGGGTGTAGCCAATGGACTAGTGGATTTAGCCATTATTGGTGGTGAAGTTCCCCCAGAACTTCAAGAAACCTTGACCATTAGTCCTTATGCTGAAGATGAGCTAGTACTAATCTTGCCTGCATTTCATCCCATGGCTAATTTGGAGAAGATCCAAAAAGAAGACCTGTATAAGTTACAGTTTATTGCTTTGGACTCCCAATCCACCATCCGTAAGGTAATTGACCAGGTATTAGGTCGCAGTGGCATTGATGCTAAACGGTTTAAGGTGGAGATGGAACTTAACTCCATTGAAGCGATTAAGAATGCAGTACAGTCAGGACTAGGAGCTGCGTTTGTATCGATTACAGCTATTGAAAAAGAATTACAAATGGGGGTGCTACACAGGGCAAAAATAGAGGGAGTAGTGGTTAAACGGGTATTGTCTTTGGTGATTAACCCCAATCGTTACCTTTCCAAAGCAACAGAAGCCTTCTGTAGGCAGATTTTGCCCTTGTTTGGCTCAGTAGCATGGCACGGGCAATCCTTGGCACTATCAGGGATGGTAACTAATCCTAAAAATTTAGAAGTGGATAGCCCCCACGCTGAAGCTGGGGGTTGAAAGCGATGCAGCGCGGTCTTGGGGGTTTCCCCCATGAGCGACTGCATCAAGACAGGGTTGAAAACAAGTGACGAGATTTATTCCGCTGCCTACGAGAAGATCTGATCAGTAATGCAGAAAATTCCAGGGGCTTCTTCAAAATGGCGTGAGTTCACTAATATCTAACGACTAAAATAAACACAACAAGCAGTGACTTGCTAGAGCTTGTCAGCTGGTAGCGCCTTGTATTTCGTAGTGATCCTCTAAAACATGGAAATTTTCTGCACCCGTCCTGGCTGCCCAAATCCCCATAATTACTTTGATGATCTAGATAACAGAACCACTCTAACCACCACGGAGCAAAGGTATTGTAATAGCTGCGGCATGCCCCTGATTGTAGCAAGTCGCTACATTCCCTCCCAGCTGCTGCGCAAAGGAGGATTTGGAGCGGCATTTCTAGCACGCGATCGCTATACCCCTACCTTGCGTCAATGTGTCGTTAAGCAGTTCCAACCGTCTGGGAGAATTAGCCAGAGGGAACTACAAACTGCCCACAGATTGTTTGAGCGGGAGGCAACGGTTTTAGAGAAATTGGGCAGGCGTCACCCCCAAATCCCCGATTTGTATGCCTACTTTCCGTTGACGGTGCCGAGTCGGAAACCGGGTAAACAAGACCAGTTTTTCTATCTGGTACAGGAATATATTGATGGACAAAACTTGGAGGAAGAACTCAACACCTTAGGAGCATTCTCTGAAGCCAAAGCCATAGAAGTGTTAACAGAAATTCTCAAAGTCCTCCAATTTGTCCATGACAATGGCTCCATTCATCGCGATATCAAGCCTTCCAATATTATGCGCGATCGCAATGGGCTTCTCTATCTATTAGACTTTGGTGCAGTTAAGCAACAGGTAAACCCAGGAACAACAGCGGCGAGGTCTACTGGTATTTATTCCATCGGATTTGCACCACCGGAGCAAATGACCGGTTCTCAAATTTACCCTTCAACGGATTTGTATGCTCTGGCAGTGACTGTGATGGTTTTGATGACTGGCAGAGAACCTAATGAACTCTACGAACCTGTTACCCATGAATGGAACTGGAGAAGTTATATCCAAATCAGCAATGAACTTGAGAGTATTTTCAATCGACTACTTATGCCAATGCCCAATCAACGCTTTCAGTCTGCTCAGGAGGTTCTTGATGCCATAAATAGTTTAAACATTGCTCAGACAACCCCTCAACCCCGTCACGGATCAGTTCTACCAGTATCCCCACCCTCCCGGCCCCACACCAGGCAACCACAAACCCACTCACCCCTATCCAAACCCCTTAGAGCAAAATTCTCTCTACTTGAGGTACTAGGAGCAGCTGCTTTTACTGGATTTGAGGGAGCTTTATTATTCATTGCTGCAACTGCTTTTGCTAAGATAGTCTCCTCCAACCCACTGGGTATGCTTTTATGGGGAATGAGTTTGGGAGGGCTAATTTATGCTCAATATCGCAGGTTTATTGAAAAAATTGACCTAGTGATTATAGGAGGCATCAGCTTGGGACTGTTGATACTTTTCCCGGTGTTGCGAGTCCAGCAGTCAATCCAGTTAGTTATCATAATATCAGTTCTAGCAGCAGCAGCAGCGATCGCTCTGACGGCACTTTTCCGGCTGGTATATCAACTGTTATCTCGAATACTATAGCAGGGGCGTTGCTGATTAATGGAATGATGCAGGGTAACTGACAACGGAACTTATGTCCGATGAAAAACGAAACGAGTGTTCTTTTGCTATCGATGGTGATTACGGTAGCTATGGTGTTGGGAGGCTTATGGTGGCTTCAGAAAAGTCAGATAATCACACTGCCATTTCCGGAGGAAACGGAGGAAGATGAACCTAGGGCTAAGGTAACTCCAAAAACTACAAACATTAAGCCTGAGATAATCATCGCAGAGCACCTTAGTGCCGGAGATAGAACCTTAATATCAACAGAGGTAACACCAGCCAAACAGGCAGCAGTCAAAGCATTTGCTTCTGGGAATTATGGTAAAGCGGCTTCTTTACTGGAGGCATCCCTTAAAGCTAAGAAAAATGATCCAGAAGCTTTGATTTACCTCAATAATGCTCGGATCGGTACATCTAAGTCTTATACAATTGCGATCTCAATACCTATTGGTGTAGAGGTAAATGCAGCCAAAGAAATGTTACGGGGTGTTGCCCAAGCCCAACAGGAAATCAATGCTACCGGTGGTATTAATAATGTACCCTTAAAGGTGCTCATTGCTAATGATGACAATGATACCAAGGTTGCTAAAAAAATAGCTAAAGCTTTTGTGGATAATCCAGATGTTTTGGGGGTTATTGGTCATTTTAGCAGTGAGGTCACCCTGGCAGCCGCAGAGGTTTATCAAGAGAATCAGTTGGTGGTGATTTCTCCGACTAGTACCTCAGTAACTATTTCAAGACTGGGTAATTATGTCTTTAGGACTATCCCTAGCGATCGCTTTTTTGGTAGCGCCCTGTCTCGCTACATGCTCAATCAATTAAATGTACGCAAAGCAGCTGTCTTTTTTAATTCCCAGAGCAACTACAGCCAATCTCTTGCCGATGCATTTACCACTGCCCTGTTTGCTGATGGTGGCGAGGTAGTGGGAGAGTTTGACTTTGCCAAACCTAACTTTAATGCTGGTGTTGATGTCAAACAGGCGATCGAGAAAGGTGCAGAAGTGTTGATATTAGCTCCCAATTCCGCCACCCTTAACCAAGCGTTACTAGTAGTGCAGGTCAATGATGGACGTCTACCGATGCTAGCAGGGGATAGTGTTTACAAACCCAAGACCTTGCAAATCGGTGGTAGGGATGCGGCTAGTATGGTGTTGGCAGTCCCCTGGCATATTTTGGGCGCTCCAAATTCCCCCTTTCCCCAAGCCGCCACTAAATTATGGGGTTCAGATGTGAACTGGCGCACTGCCTTAACTTACGATGCTACTCAAGCTTTAATCGCAGCCCTCAAACAGCAGCAAAGCCGTTCCGGTGTACAAAAAGCCCTATCCGGATCAGGTTTTCAGCCCCAAGGAGTATCCAGCAAAATTCGGTTTTTACCATCAGGCGATCGCAACCAGGCTGTCCAGCTTGTCAAGATTGAAGCAGGTAATCGTTCCAGCTTTGGTTATGACTTTGTGCCGATTCCTAGCAAGTAGAAACCGGGCAATATAGAAATAAGAGCGTTGCCCAATTTTGGAATAACTGATCAATATTTTTGCCATTTTGTCACCTGATCAGTGGTCAAATCTTGTACCATAAGTTATTTAGCTAAGTTATTTAGCTAAGTTATTTAGCTAAGTTATTTCCCTAATCAGGAGTATCCAACAAGGGCTTTTGTTAACTAGTTGTATTTAATTGTATTCAGTTGTATTCAGTTGTATTCAGTTGTATTCTACAGGGTCACTATGTGAACCACCGTTGATGGTTTTTCGTTGACCCTCAACCGTCAACCGTCAACCGTCAACCATTCCACTCATCAATTACCTTGAAAGATTACAAAACAAATTAGTATTAAGCATTATTCCGGATAATCAACTGGGTTAGCCTGTATAAAAATTAGCAATAGCGTATGTATCAGAACAACGAAACTAAGCTTCTTGGGCTATCATTAATGATCTCCTTAGCTTTGGTATCTGGGTGTCTGTGGTGGTTTAAAGTGACCACATCTCCCTTATCTATCCTGGTATCGAAAAATACATCTTCAGAGAAAACAACGATACCAAATTACCTTAGTGGGGGAGACCATATTTTATTTTCTGATTCAACAACACTGGAAAAACAGCTAGGAGTAGAAGCGGTTACTGCTGGTAACTACGACCAGGCAGTTGTTAAATTCACGGAATCCTTAGACCTCCACCGTGATGATCCAGAAGCTCTCATCTACCTTAATAACGCTCGTATTAGGGACAAACCCTCTTACACCATTGCTGCTGTTGTGTCCATTAGTGATGACATAAATACTGCTAAAGATATACTTCGGGGTGTGGCTCAAGCCCAACAGGAAATCAATCAAGCTGGTGGAATTAAAGGTATTCCTCTCAAAGTACTGATCGCTAATGATGATAATAATCCAGAGGTGGCAAAAAAATTAGCATTAAAGTTGGTGAGTAAGCCAGAGATTTTGGCAGTTGTTGGTAATTTCAACAGCAAGGTGACCCAAGCTACAGCAGATAGCTATGAATCCGGTAAATTAGTAACAATTTCTCCCATTAGCACTTCAGTAAACCTATCAGGAATTAGCGACTTTGTTTTTCGTAGTGTACCGAATGATCTCCTGGCAGCTAGAGCATTAGCTAAACACATGGTGCAAGACCTCAAGCAGCATAATGTTGCTGTTTTCTACAATTATCAAAGTGAGTCTAGTCAGTCTCTTAAGTCAGAGTTTGTAACCGCTGTATTCTTGGAAGGAGGACGAGTAGTTAGTGAGTTTGACGTGTCTGAGAAAAATTTTAGTGCTGCTAAAAGCTTTAAACAAGCGATTAATCGTGGTGCTCAAGTTCTGATGTTAGGTGCTGATTCTAGCAGCCTTGATCAGGTACTAAATGTGGTTCAGCTCAATAGCAAACACCGCAATAGCTTGGGTCAACAATTAGTGATTTTGGCGGGAAATCAAGTTTACAGTACCAAGACATTGACAGTAGCAGGTAAAGATGCTGAAGGTATGGTAGTAGCATTACCCTGGCATCCCCTAGCCAAGCCTGGTTCTGAATTTCCCAAAACCGCTTATCAGCTTTGGGGTATTGATGTTAACTGGCGCACAGCCATGGCTTATGATGCTGTGCAAGCCTTAAGTGCTGGGATTAGACGTAATCCTACTCGCACCGGAGTTCAACAAGAACTTTCAGCACCGAACTTCTTTGCTAGAGGTGCTGCTGCTCCGATTCGTTTTTTTCCATCAGGCGATCGCTATCAACCGGTCAAATTGGTGACAATTGAACCAAGTAATAGTTCTAGCTTGGAGTATGAATTTGTGCCAATTCCTTAACCCTGATACCAATTTTATTTATGCCTGCTAGGGATGATGATGGGGAGATGGGGAGATGGGGAGATGGGGAGATGGGGAGATGGGGAGATGGGGAGATGGGGAGATGGGGAGATGGGGAAATGGAGAGATGGGGGGATTATTAATCTGTAGGAATATTTTTTATAATTGGTAAGCTGATGTGTATTGAAATTGGTTATTTCCCGTTCCCTGTTCCCAGCTCCCCTGTGTGGAACGGGCATCTTGTGTGGAACGGGCATCTTGCCCGTTTCAATTTATTGTTTATCCCAACTCCCCAATCTCATACTCAAATCCAACCAACTAGAGCGAGTAATGGGAGCACTGCTGGAGATGTAATCTACTCCTGTTTCGGCCACTGCACGAATCGTCTTTAAGGTCACATTACCCGATGCCTCAATTTTAATGTTGTTGTTGCTTACACGAATTAGCTTAACTGCTACCTCCATCTGCTCAACTGGCATATTATCCAACATGATAATATCAGCATTGTGGGTGATCGCCTCTTCTACTTCCGCGAGAGTTGTTGTCTCTACTTCTATGGTCATAGGATAGGGAATAGTATTACGAATTCGAGCGATCGCTTCCCCAATTCCCCCAGCCGCTTGAATATGATTATCCTTAATCATCACCGCATCATCTAAGCCCATGCGATGGTTAATGGCTCCTCCCACTTGAGTTGCATATTTTTCCAATAGTCTTAAGCCTGGAGTAGTTTTGCGAGTATCCACCAACTGAGTAGGCAAATCAGCAATTTTTTCGGCATACTGACGGGTTAGGGTAGCAATGCCACTCAGACTCATCGTTAGATTTAAAGCTACCCTCTCTCCCATCAACAAAGCATCAAATGGTCCGTGAAAACGAGCGATGGCTTGGCTTGGCTGACAACTTTCTCCTTCTGCTACTAGCGGGATAAAGCTGACCTTTTCATTTAATAAATAGAACACCCGCGCTGCTATTGGCAATCCCGTGATTACACCTGCTTCCTTAGCGATCCATTGTCCGTTTCCAGAACTAGCTTCTTGAGTGAACAAACCTTGGGTGGTGCGATCGCCTCTACCAATATCTTCTTTGAGCCATTGATGCAGTAGAGGGTCTAACACTATTGGGGGAGGTAATATCGCCATAAGTCTTACCAAAAAACCTGGTTATTTTTTTTAGTTTTTAGTTTAACGAGTTATTATCTCAAGTTATCCAATAAATCATTTAATTTAATGTTTTATTAACTTCATCCTTGTTTTTTAAAATTTTTTCTACCCAAATTGTATCAGCTTTTGATAAACCAGGAATATTTTTTTGTTTGTAGTCAATCATTAAATCATAGCGCCCTTGGTCATAAACTTGATGTAAAATCATTTGTAAATCTAGAAGCATTTCTGGATCTTCTGGACATAAAGGTAAAGGAAAAACAGGAATCACATCTTGAAGGTTAAAAGCATATAGATAGGCTTGAGGCCGTTGATGACTAGGACTAACTAAAATGTGATAGTCACGCTCGATATTCTGGTTTAAATTAATTAGTGAATTACCTTGACGTAGTAAATCTATTTCTACGAAATTTGTTTTACTATTTAAAATAAGCTGACGTTTGTTTTCATATTTTTTCCGACCTTCTCCTACATTTTTATTGATAGGAGAAATAATTTCAATAGCCGTAACCACTTTTCCGGTACCAACTCTCCTAACTTCTAGATATCCTTGCTTAATAGTTTCTGTCAGAGCAAGTTCTATCGTTAAAGGTTCGGTAGAAGGAACTGCAACAGCTACATTAGACTCGGGATATCTGATAGTATTTTCAGAGCTTTTAGCAATGGCATTATCAGGAATACCAATAAGCGTGGACTTTTCTCCACTAGTTTCGTAGATTCGCACTTCTACCGCAACTACATATTTAGGGGCTAACTGTTGGTTTAATAAGCGAGCAATTTCCGTAATTAGCCAATGATGTACGCTTGACCAATAGGCTGAATCTTCTAAATAGGGATTCATTCCAGGGAATGGTGAGGGCATGGTTATTTATACTTAAAATTACGGGGTAACAGAGAAGCTAAAAGGAATAAGATCAAAAGACATTAATGCTGTAAAAAAAGGTTAGTTTTACTTAGTTTTGAACTTGGGATTGGTCACATCAAAATTGTAGAAGCAATGAACGCTCCACGCTCTGCCATAGTGTATAAACCAACGTGATGAGCAATTTTCTGGGGATGAATGGCTGTTTTTGGCAAACCCTGCTGGGCTGCCATCTCTGCTGAGAGGTCGAAGGTGGAACAGCCTTCGGTATAAACGGTAATGTCTTTTAACGTTGGTACCATATCATGATTGCGTGCTGATAGCATAGTAACCACGAAGTCCATGACGCAAATATCGGTACAGATTCCTACGACTACTAAGGCTTCCAGTTTGTGCTGGTTTATCCAGCTAATTAAACTATTGTTGCCAGTATCTACATCAATGGAACCGATAAAACCATTGATGCAGTCTTTTTGAATTAAAGTAGCGTGGGGATGAGTTTCTAGCCATTCCAGTTCAGGAACGAGCTTTTCTTCCCCAGACCCTTTTTCACAATGAGGAGGATAGGGAGGTTCTGGTTTGCCTGGTTCGTGGGTATCTAGAAAAGCTAAGACTGGCCAACCTTTGGCGGTGAAAGCTTTTGCTAGGCGATCGCTTTCTGATACCATGGTGGCTATTTGCTGATTTGGTTCTGTTGGAGCCAAAGGAGCAAAACCAACAGTGCAAAAGCCATTGAGCACATCCACAACGATCAAACCCGTGGGGCGATCGCCAATAGTATAGGGCTGAGGGTCAATGGGTAAGGCGGCTTCAATTGCTGCTAAGGTGGCATCGGGAGTAGTTAAAGAAGTTACCATCAAAACCTCCTGGTTATTCTTGGTATCGACAATTTAAAAAGCTAAGTTATGATTTCTTACCCTACCGCGAATTCAGTAAATTTCCTAAGGTAAGGGGCATGATAGGCCAGAACAATATCTTGGTGAGGGACACCGCGTTCAACTAAGACGTTGGCAATCCCAACTTCTGTACCATCATTTTGAATCCAAATCTTATTATCTTTAAGGTCAATGTGAATTGTGGAACCATAAATACGGCGACGATTACTCCATCCGGCATGGACAAGCTGGTAGCGGTCTCTTTCGGTATCAAAGATTAATTCCACTTCTACCTCACCATAAGCGGGTTTGTGGCTGCTGTATTCGGTTAGAATCTCTTTGACGAATTGCCGATATTGCTCTAGTTTTGCCATTGAACAATTTCCTCCTTAGTTGGCTCGAATACAAGCAATTTTATTTGATATTCTTGGGTAATAAGTTGAACGAAGCGACGGGCAAAGAATGTCTCGTAAATTTCAAGAGGAATAGCTAAATACAATAATCTCTCTGGATCTTCTGCTTTAAGGGCAAAGCGATAGTTAAGGAATTGTCCCAAAACCGTATGGAATTCAGAAATTGCCGAAGGCTTGAGAAAGGTTTTAATTTCAACAGCTATTTTTTCTTGATATTTTTCGGCGGCAATGAGTCTTTCGGCACCCAAATCGATGTAAATTTCAACTTCAGCAAAATTGATGTAGAGAGGATCGTGAGTAATACACCAGCCGTCCTTCTGTAAAGCTGATTTTACGGCTTCATGGAAGGTATCTCTGGCTGCCATTGTTGACCTCTACTTTAAGGTTGTGGTAATTAGCGATCACTCTAAATTATATCAATTAGATAGAGCCTCTTCTTGACTTATTACTTATTACAGGGTGACTTTAGGCAACTGCAAACCCTGTGTGCTTCCTCACTCCTGGTGATTTAAAGCCTAGAACAATACGCTCTTTGGGAATACCTGCTTCTAGGAGTTCCCCAGCGATGCCATCCTCTGTCCCATCGCGATGAATCCAGATTTTGCCATCGATAATTTCCACATGAATGATACAGCCGTGAACTTGGCGCACTCCCTCCCAACCAACTATCATTAATAGGTAGCGATCGCGTTCACAATCAAACACGCTATTTCGTTCAATTTCTCCGTAAGAATAAGGAATTTGTGCGTAGTCAGAGATTATTTTTTGAATAATCTCCCGGTCTCGCTCTAAAGTGTCCATCTAATAATATCCTCCGCTTCAGAATCAAAAACCAAAAGACGAACTCGATTGTTTTTTAACAACAGCTCACCAATAGGTTCTTCAAACAATCCACTGGCAACCTCTTGGGATACGGCTAAATAAAGCTCTCGGTCTGGTTCAACTTCGGCGAGAACGTCATGATATACAATATACTGACCAATTGCTTTCTCAAGATCGTTCATTTCCGATAGACCCATAAAACTTTTAATTTCAACAGCGATTTTGCGTTCGGCTCTCTCGGCTGCTAAGAGTTGCTCTGCTCCCAAGTCAACATACATATCCTTCTTACCCCATTTTAAACTGAGGGGATCGTCGGTAATTGTCCAACCATCTTTAATGAGAGCATTTTTGACACAGTCATGGTAAATGTCTTTAGCTGGCATATCTCCTTCAAGACCTCATCCACCTTCATCTTACAGTGCGATCGCTACTTGAGCTGCCAAAGCCCTGTGGCCAAGGGCAAATCCCCAGACTTTCAATTCTGTAAAATCTCGAACTCTTAAATTCTCCCAAATGAAGTTTATTTTAAGCTGACGGCTGACAGCTGAACGCGCACGCGTGAGCTTTTAGCTCACGGCTGTTGGCGTAGCCTGCGCGTAGCGCATATGCTTACATCCTAACTACCAAACGGTTTCAAAATTTAAACTAAATCCAGGTAATACTTCTTATGCAGATAGCGTCTTAGGAGAATTCAACACCTTAAACTGTTGTTGAGGTTTATAAATTTCTACAATTCTATTTTTGGGATCGATTAACCAGCCTAAGCTTATGCCATTGTCTAAATATTCTTGCATTTTTTGTCTTAAGCTTTCCATAGTATCCGTACGGGAGCGTAACTCAAGGACAAAATCAGGACAAAGGGGTGGGAAAGTGTCTTGTTGTTCTGGTGTGAGTTGATTCCAGCGTTCTATTTTTACCCAACTGACATCAGGAGAGCGATCGGCACCATTAGGAAGACGAAAAGCACAAGAAGAGTCAAAAACAACTCCGAGTTTGGTTTGATTGTTCCAAATCACAAATTGTGCAGATAATTGTGCGTTGCGTTTTCCGGTATTGCCTCCTGTAGGGGGCCTAACAATTAATTCTCCATTAGCAGTACGTTCGAGGCGCTTTTCTCGGTTAGCAGTAGCGAGTATTTGGAATTGTTCTTCTGTAACTTTGAAGGTGGGGGGAATGTTAATAGTATTCACCTTAAATTACCAATAATTAAATTACCAATAAAAAATGAAAGCGAGCTGCACATCAAACCTGTAGGGCGCTCGCCAATAGTATAGGGTTAAGGGTGAATATAGGGATAGGTTTGCACTGTTGTCACTGCTTTTGAATAAGTGCTATTCATACCGCTATCTCCTTGGGTTCTAACATTAGAGAAAGTTGTGGAGATTTCCACCAACGCTCCCCCTGTACTAAGGTGTGAACTTGCCAACTGGGTGAGGTTTGGTAATAATCCCTGCGGTAATGTCCGCCCCGACTTTCTGTGCGCAATGCTGCACTTTTGAGAATTAAATGGGCGATATCCAGGAGATTGAATGTTTCTGCAGCCGTTCGCAATTGCTGCTCCGCTAATGGTGACTCAAATTTAACTGTTTGGTTGGGCAGTAAATCAAGCAAGTATTGACTCACCTGAAAACCAGCCAATTCAGAGCGCCAGGAATTAACTTGAGCAAGGGCTGACTCTAAAACTTCCTGGGAGCGACAAATTCCTGCACTTTGCCACATCAGGGAGGGTAAACTTTGCCTTACTGAGGCTGTCTTCTCGATTTCCCTTTCCCACTCACCTTTCTCTTTTCTCAAAGGTAGGGATTCCGCCAGAACTGGATTAGGAGCTGTTTGAATTTCAGCTAATTGGGCGGCAAAAACCAAGCATTCCAATAAGGAATTACTCGCTAAGCGATTGGCACCATGAACCCCTGTACTAGCCGTTTCGCCAATGGCATATAGCCCTGGAATTGAAGTGCAACTGGTCAGATCGCAAGCCACTCCTCCCATCCAGTAATGGGCAGCAGGTGCAACGGGAATGGGCTGCTTTAAGATATCAATGCCCCAATGTTGACATACGTTAATAATATTGGGGAAACGATAGCGAATTCGATCTGGCTCGATTGGTTGCAAGTCTAAATAAACATTCCCGTGGCTAGGATCGGCGGAGGTTTTTTCTAAGTGACTAAAAATTGCCCGACTTACCACATCTCTAGGGGCCAATTCCCCTGAAGGGTGGTAATTAAAAGCAAAGCGATCGCCTTTGTAATCTACTAAATGTGCTCCTTCTCCCCGGACAGCTTCTGTAATCAAAAAGCGAGGTGCCCCTAGTTTGGTTAAAGCCGTGGGATGAAATTGGAAAAACTCCAAATCTCTAACAATTGCCCCAGCCCGCCAAGCCAGTGCTACTCCATCTCCTGTACTTACGGCTGGGTTCGTTGTCTGGGCAAAAACTTGACCGCCACCACCTGTGGCTAGGATTACCGCAGAGGCTTTTAGCCAAGATATCTGACCTTGATAGAGGAGGCTAATCCCCTGACAATGACCAGTTGCTGGATTGAGCCATAAACTCAAAGCCACTGCGTGAGAAAGCACCTGAATATTGGGACGCTCTAAAACTTTGGCAGTGAGCGTATCTACAATTGCTCGACCTGTGGTGTCTGCCGAATGGAGGACGCGGGGACGAGAGTGAGCTGCTTCTAGGGTCATGGCTAGCTTTTTGCCTTTGCGGTCAAAGGCTACCCCCATCTTGACTAGAGAGTCAATGGCAGCAGAGGCATTTTCTACCAGAAACGTTACCGCCTCGCGATCGCAAAGACCAACACCCGCTCGCAGGGTATCCTCTAGGTGAAGCTCTGGGGAATCAGATGGGTCAATAGCAGCAGCAATTCCTCCCTGAGCCCAGTTGCTAGAGCCTGTTTTCAGGGTGTCTTTGGTAATCAAACCTACCTGCAAATGAGCAGGTAGACAAAGGGCTGCATATAGCCCAGCCGCACCACTGCCCACCACTATGATGTCAAATTGGGAGGGAGTGTTAGCAGATCGGGAAGACTCGTCAGGGGATGATTTAAACTCTTGCACGATAGGTCATATTTCACTAATCTGTGATTAATTCCTAAGCAGTTCTTAGTTTTAACAACACAAATTGCTTATAAACGCTCCAATATAACTTATAAAGGATATTTTTGTCAAGTAATTGTGTCAAGCTGCTCAGGGGCAGTACAGCACTACACTGATAACTCCAACATCCGTTGAATTGGTCGCAAGGCGGCTACTCGGATTTCCTCGGGCATAGTAATTTCTGGTGTTTTCTGCTTCATGGCTAGATACAGCTTCTCCAAAGTATTGAGCCGCATGTGAGGGCATTCGTTACAGGCACAATTGCTATCCATACCTGGAGCAGGGATGAAATTTTTCTGGGGTGCCCTCTTTTGCATTTGGTGAATAATTCCTGGCTCAGTAGCCACGATAAATTCTTCCGTTGAACTTTGCTGGATATACTTTAATAAACCTGTTGTGGAACCAATGTAACTGGCATGACGCAATAGAGGGGGTTCGCATTCTGGATGGGCAATAAACTCCGCTTCAGGATGCTGTATTTTGAGTTCAACGATCTTTTTCTCAGAAAAGGTTTCATGGACAATACAACTGCCCTCCCACAGGACTAACTCCCGTCCGGTTTGCTCCATGACATAGCGACCTAAGTTCTTATCTGGGGCAAAAATAATCGGCTGGTCTTTCGGAATTTGGTTGACGATTTTAACTGAGTTAGAACTGGTGCAAATGATATCGCTCATCGCTTTAATGGCAGCGGAGCAATTAATGTAAGATACCACTAGATGGTCAGGATGGGCTGCTTTGAAGGCGGCAAATTCTTGGGGAGGGCAACTGTCAGCTAGGGAGCAACCTGCGTTTAAATCGGGGAGTAGTACCAATTTATTGGGGTTAAGGATTTTGGCAGTTTCTGCCATAAAGTGAACCCCAGCAAAGACGATAACATCTGCATCTGTAGCCGCCGCTTGTTGAGAAAGACCTAGAGAATCGCCGAGATAGTCAGCAATATCTTGAATATCTGGCTCTTGGTAATAGTGAGCCAGAATAACTGCGTTTAATTCTTGTTTAAGGTCTTCAATCGCTTCAAAAAGGTCTTTGGGCGGATACTCCAACTCTAGGGTTGGTTTTGGGAGTACATTTGTAAACATCGTATTCTTTCCCTATTTCTGACTATTTTAGTGCTTTTTGAAAATTTTATTTCTTTAATAATTATTAAATCTTCGGGATCCCTCCCACTGGGTGTTGTACTACTAAACTTTACTTAAGTTATGCTATTTTAATCCTGTCCTCGACTAGGCTGACCTCATGGGATCGCCAAATCAAATGATCTAGGGCGGTTTGCATAACTATCAGGTACACAGGATTGTTTTCCCACTTCCCTGCTCCCTGCTCCCTGCTCCCTGCTCCCTGCTCCCTGCTCCCTGCTCCCTGCTCCCTGCTCCCTAAAAACCTAGAACTTTGTACCTAACTGAATTTAAAACCGCTGTATGTGCATAACTTCAGCAGCCAGCTCTATTAGGTTTGGGTGCATCTCAATGAATGAAATTAGGCAAAAATGAGATGCAACCGATTAGATTTAACTATTATTATTTCCTATATTTTTTATCCAAATTGGTTGTTATTAAATTTTAAATTAACAATTTATCCACCTAATTTAAACCTTATTTTATGAAGGTATCACCAATAGCATTACCCTTAGTTTTTAAAACACTCTTCATTAACACCTCATGCACCAACACGGCTACAATAAAGCCTGGACAAACTTCGGATAGGATGTTATTAAATCCTAAAACTCGCCAGAGGATAGCAGTACTTAATCCTGCCAACATCATAGAGTTCAATGCTAAATAATGAGTGCGCCTTTTCAATAAGATAATCAGCATGGCTGGACCGAGGGAACTGGCCACAGATCCACTAGCAAAAAGAACCAACGAAAACACTGTGGAGGAAATAGAAATCGCCGCAATTACAGCGAGTATTCCCACCACTAAGGTCATGAATTGCTCGTATTTCACGCCATATTTCCGGGACATCCTCCGATGCAAACCCGGGGAAATATCTCTAGCGATGGCACTGGAACAAACCAGAAGTTGGGAATCTGCTGTAGAGGCAATGATAGAAAAAACACCAGCCAACACAATACCGACTAAAAAGGGATTAAACTGTTGTGTAGCTTAGAAGGGCAAGGCTTGTCCTCCCGTTAGGCAGTAGACTAGAATCGAAGCTGCTGCGATCAAAGCTCCAATCGTAGGGTCAACTCCAAAAAATACATCAAGGGTCTTGGCAGCTGCAGCAAATTGTGCGGCAGTATAGGCTCCGATAAATACAACAGTGATCACAGCAACGATCAACGTGATTATTCGTCTGCCTTGAGNCACCAGTTGCCAATTTAACTCCCCATCTTCCCATCTGCTCACAGTTCCGACATTTCCGTGTTCAACACGTCTACCAATTACCAATTACCCATAACCAATTACCTATCACCAATCCGCCATCTCTTAACCACTTGTCGCAATCGCGCAGGTAACCAACTGTCATACTTAGGATAAACAGGCAAACGCGCTACTAACTTCCACCCAGCTGGTTCAATCACTTCCCGCAATCGATAACTATGGGGATGAGGATAATCGGGATTCACCTCATCCTTGGGACTAATTCCTCCTAAATCCCGTGCGCCAGCCTCCAAACACGCTAATAGAGCAGAAGACCGTTGAGGCAATTCCCCAACAGTATCAACTAAATTGGGAGGAATTTGGATAGTAATATCCAAGGGCAAAATCTGACGCGCCTTCCGAATCACCTTTGGCAGCTGATTAATCCCGAAAGACTGACTATGAAACATTTCTGTAGTGCCCTGACTATAAGGTTGCAGGATCACCTCTTGGATATGACCATACTCACGATGAATTTGTGCGATCGCATTTAAACTTTCCCACCAATCCTCCTCACTCTCACCAATCCCCAACAACAAACCGGTCGTAAAGGGAATCCCCAATTCTCCCGCCCATTGCAACTGTTGTAGTCTAACTTCTGGTATCTTACTGGGAGCATAGCAATGAACGGTTTTGAGCAACTCCGGTGTCAATTGTTCCAACATCAACCCCATAGACACATTCACCTGCTTGAGTGCCGCCATCTCCTCCCAACTCAAGGGTCCAACATTAGTATGGGGCAAAAATCCCAGAGACAAAGCCAGGTCACACAAATCATAAATTCGTTGAAACCAAGCTTTGCGCCGTGAAGACCTAGGATGAACCTCACCACTGAGAATCAGAATTTCACAAACACCCTGAGACTGAAGCAACCTTAACTGATTTTCAGCATCCTCCAGAGTCAACCAAGGACTGCTACCCGGTTCAGCACGAAAATTGCAGTAGCTACAGCGATTAAAGCATTCATAAGTGGGAACCAAAGTGTAGGCAGGGCTGTAGGTAATGATTTGGGAATCAGATTGGCAATCAGAAACGTTCATAGGAAAAAACACCCGCGCAAGTTAGAAGTCAGAAGTCAGAAGTCAAAAGTAAGCTATGACTAAGTTTCGGAGTTTAGGAATGTCAAACATCTTAATGCGTAGTGCTATATCAATGTTCCCTGTTCCCTGTTCCCTGTTCCCTGTTCCCTATTCCCTACTCCCTACTCCCTACTCCCTACTCCCTACTCCCTACTCCCTACTCCCTACTCCCTATTAGCTACTAACTAATGCCTGTTGTTTAGCATAAATATTTTTCATATGCTTCTTAACAGTATTGGTAGTAATATAAAGCCGAGCCGCAATTTCTTTGTAAGACAGTTTAGCTTTCTTAAGCAACCAAACTTCAGCTTCCCGGTTAGTCAATCCATATTTTTTAGCATCAGTAATAGCAGCATTATAGCCAGAACTATGGCGATTCTCTAGAGTGACTAACAGATAATGCTGTGCTTGATTATCCAAGACTAACCATCTGACCCTAACTCGAAACTTTAAGGAATTATCCGTTTGGATTTCCGACTCAAGAATCATTTTTTGCCCAGAAAACCAATCGCAACTATCAATTAACGCTTCGCACACTCGCCAAATTGACTCAGGGATAGAACTCATCTGTGACTGATATTGACAGAGTTGACGACAAATGCGACGCCCACGTTCATTAGCATGAACCCACTTTCCTTGAGACGTCAGAATCAAGACACCGTCAACAAACCCTTCAAGAATTTCTTCTAGAAGAAATTGAGGGTTCTTCGATTGTAAACTAGTAACCTGATACTTATTTTCTGAATGACTGAGCTGATTGGCGGAAGGCCACGCTACGCGATTGGCGGAAGGCCAAGCTACGGGATTGGCGGAAGGCCACGCTAAGCGATTGGCGGAAGGCCACGCTACGCGATCGAAACCTTTGACTTGCTGGTTAATCTGGGACTCTAAGCTATACATGTTGAATCTCCTTCAATACCCATAACGCATGCGAATTACCCAAGAACTCTATACAGAGATGGCTGAATTGAGTAACTCGTTCTGGCTTACTGATACAGTCATTGTTATAGGCGAACTCCTGTAGCTACAATGAGCAAGCTACAGATTTCTCAAATTCGTTGCATTTGTTTGCAATCAAGGGCAGCCGGGTGAAGGGACCGGGGTGCATCTCATATTTGTAAAAAAGATCGGAAGTGTGGGGCCCGGGCGCCTCTCAAGTTGTGATTTTCCTGGGTTCACACACCGATTGGTAGTCGTTCGCGTAGCGTGGCCTACGGCCAATGATTGGGTTTTTAAGGAGGATTTTCCCTGCCCTGGGAGCATTACTACTTTCAGGTCGATAAGTTACGGGTCTCTCTCCCGGCTCAGCCTGCGGTTTTTCAGCCTGTACTCATACTACTACGTCTATACTCTGCCGACAGTAGTAGGGTGGGCAGTGGATCAGACAGATAATCAAGCTTGCAAAGCACTTTGGTAAGCACTGCCCACCCTAGGATTCTTCTTGCTTGCCTGTTCTCTGCCGACAGTAGTAGGGTGGGCAGTGGATCAGACAGATAATCAAGCTTGCAAAGAGCCTTGGTCGGCACTGCCCACCCCAAGATTAATCCTGTGGAATCGGCATCAGGCGTGGAACGGGCATCTTGCCCGTTGTGGAACGGGCATCTTGCCCGTTGTGGAACGGGCATCTTGCCCGTTGTGGAACGGGCATCTTGCCCGTTGTGGAACGGGCATCTTGCCAGTTTCCTGCCCACAGGTCTAACAAACCTAATATATGGTCACGAAAGCGATCGCACCTTTTTTATTAAGTAATGTTAAGTTGTTATAGCAGTCAATCAGACAGATTCAGAAGCTTGTCATAGCGTTGGTAGGCAGTGCCCACCCTAGGATTAATCCCTAGGATTAATCAAAATTTTCCCAGCTCTGAGCAATCATTGACTAAAGCAATCACTGCTATTTTTGTTAAGCAATGTTAAGCTAATATAGCACTGGATCAAACGGATTCACCAAGCTGGCAATATACTGGCCTAAGTCTTGCCCAGTATAGGATTAATCCCTTTGATTCATCCCTCGGATTAAGCAAAATGGTGCCAGCTTTCAGTAATCATTAACGAAAGCGATCGCATAGTTTTTCTTAAGTAGAGTTAAGTAGTTTTAAATAAAGTTACGATTAAACCCCGAAAATGTATTTATCTTCAGCATTGTATTAGGATAAATACAGACAGGCGAAACAAGCCTGCTGAACCTAGATAATCTAATAAACGCAATCATCCGAACATGACTACCACATTAAACCAGCGTAACGCTAACGTGTGGGATCGGTTCTGCGATTGGATCACTTCCACCAACAACCGCCTTTATGTAGGCTGGTTCGGTGTACTGATGATCCCTACATTGCTAACCGCTACCATCTGCTTCATCATCGCCTTCATCGCTGCTCCCCCTGTGGACATCGATGGCATCCGTGAGCCTGTTGCTGGCTCCTTGATTTATGGCAACAACATCATCTCTGGTGCTGTTGTTCCTTCTTCTAATGCCATTGGCTTACACTTCTACCCAATCTGGGAAGCAGCTTCCTTAGATGAGTGGCTCTACAATGGTGGTCCTTACCAGCTAATCATCTTCCACTTCCTTGTTGGTATCTTCACCTACATGGGTCGTCAGTGGGAGCTGAGCTACCGTCTAGGCATGCGTCCTTGGATCTGCGTTGCTTACAGCGCTCCCTTGGCTGCTGCTACCTCCGTGTTCCTAATCTACCCCATTGGACAAGGTTCCTTCTCCGATGGTATGCCTTTGGGAATCAGCGGTACCTTCAACTTCATGTTCGTGTTCCAAGCTGAGCACAACATTCTTATGCACCCCTTCCACATGCTGGGTGTAGCTGGCGTATTCGGCGGTTCACTGTTTAGTGCTATGCACGGTTCTTTGGTGACCTCCTCCTTAGTGCGTGAGACCACCGAAACCGAGTCTCAGAACTATGGTTACAAGTTCGGACAAGAGGAAGAAACTTACAACATCGTTGCAGCTCACGGCTACTTCGGTCGTTTGATCTTCCAATATGCGTCCTTCAACAACAGCCGTTCCTTGCACTTCTTCTTGGGTGCTTGGCCTGTAGTAGGCATCTGGTTTACCGCTTTGGGCATCAGCACCATGGCGTTCAACCTCAATGGCTTCAACTTCAACCAGAGTGTTATTGACTCTCAAGGTCATGTAATCAACACTTGGGCTGATGTACTAAACCGCGCTAACCTAGGTTTCGAGGTAATGCACGAGCGTAACGCTCACAACTTCCCTCTAGACTTAGCTGCTGGTGAAGCTACTCCTGTTGCTTTAACTGCTCCAGTTATCAACGGCTAATATAAATTTGACTTAATTGGTTAAATTCAAATAGAGCGCTCTCCGTTTGGGGGGCGCTTTTTTGTTTGTGTGTAACGGGAATCGGGAAGTTTGAAGTCAGAAGTTTGAAGTTTGAAGTCAGAAGTCAGAAGTTTGAAGTTTGAAGTTTTTATCAAGTCAGAAGTCAGAAGTTTTTATGAAGTCAGAAGTCTATTCTTTGAGTTTTTTGACGGTAGTGACTAAGATTTTAATAATTTCTTCGGTTTCTTGGATTAGTCCTTTGAACTTTTCTAATGATACCAGTTCGGCTTCTATGAGAACCTCTAGCCAGTATTTTGTTTCTCTTGCTTCCTTGAGAGCAATTTCATATTTACTGATAAAATCTCTGCGGGATTGGGCTGACTGAGCTTCACTACAATTCGCTCCGATAGACGTTCCTGATCTTAATAACTGATTCCCTAACATTCTAGGAACTTTAGATTCTTCTAACCAAATGCAAGCTTTGACTATTCTAACCGCAAACTTTTTGGTTCTGTCCTGAATTGAAACTTGTTGATAACTCAAATTATTTCTTCAAACTTCAAACTTCTGACTTCAAACTTCAAACTTCTGACTTCATCCAGTTCTCCCGGACACGCACACTATACGAAAACCAACAACGTCGTTGCGGTCCTCGCGCCTAAAGTTGTTGCCGCGAATCGCAGAACGGCAGTAATCAGGATAGTCAATCCAGGAGCCGCCCCGCAGCCTGGAATAAGGGCTTTTATACTCATTTTTAGCTGAATATGACTGATTTTCAGTCTTGACATTTTCCGGTTCATTATCATCAATCCAAGCACTGCCATCTGTGGGGGCACCTTCGTAGTTATGATGCCAATCATCTAAACACCATTCCCAAACATTCCCGTGCATATCATATAACCCAAAGGGATTCGGAGGAAATTCACCCACAGGGGTGGTTCCCTTGCTTCTTTCTCCTGGTGGTTCATCCCGATAAGGTCTTGAGACGTCGTAATTGGCTAACTTTCCGGTAATCGTCTCTCCAAAGTAGAATGGGGGATAGGATTTTCCAGTATCAAGCTTTAGGGGTTCTCTAACACCTCGACAGGCATATTCCCATTCCGCTTCAGAAGGCAGTCTATACTCCCTTCCTGTTAGCTGAGAAAGGCGGTCACAGAACTCTACTGCTTCATACCAATTTACTGTTTCTACGGGGCGGTTATCCCCTTTAAAGCTTGAGGGGTCTGGATCTAAGTCTCTCTCGACTTTCAAGTCTGTCATTAATGCGATCGCGTTCCATTGGGCTTGGGTTACAGGGTATTTCCCCATAAAGAAGGCTTGGAGTGTGACATTATGTTGAGGTCTTTCATAGTCATAGCTATTTTTTTCGCTTTCAGGGGAACCCATTGTAAACGTTCCTCCAGGGATAGCCACCATTTCCAGTTCGACATTACCGGTTAGGGTTTCGGTGAAGTAAGAGGCGGTGTAGGTTGTTGTTTCGGTAATTTCCCCCTGATGGTTAACAGTCGGGGTTTTAAATGTCCACTGTTGTAATTTCTCTTGATCCTGGTCTAGCTCCTCTTCAAAAACAATGGTGGGAACTTCTGCTTCAAATTCAAAAGGTTCTAAGTTGTCAGTGAGCTCAAGTTTCTCCCGTTTCCGTTTTGCGACTTTTGCCCTGAGTTCTTGTGCTAAATTGGCGTATTCTCCTCCCCAAGTGGTCAGAACTGCTGCTTTGACTTCAGCAAAATAGAGGTCTCGATCCGCAGCAAAACCTGGAACAGAACCGGCTGGGTTGGGAATCAGTGCTGGAAAATCCCGCAGACTACCATAACGGTGCTCTATGAAATCTCCAATTTCCCGCCAAATCTCAGTGGTGCGTTGAACTGGACTATTTCCTAGCAGTAACTCCCGAATTCCCGGACGAAATTCATACCAAGTTTCGGCAACAGTTGCCTGGTCTGGCCCCAAGGAAGACTTTTGGATAAGACCACTAAAAAAAACTTCTGCCAGATGCCAGTGTTCGCTATCGGGTAAAAACCACTGTTGTGCCAAGCGCATCACTGGAGGAATCAGGGGAACAGCAGCCAGAACTTCAGCAAGTTTTCGGGCTTTGGGGCTAGCATTAGCCAAGAATTCTCTCAGTAACTGTTCGGGAGGGCGTTGCTGAATTGAAGTATGAATGCGGGATCGTCTGGTTTTGGTCAAGCCCCCTAAATCCCCCAACTTTGGGGGACTTTCAGAGTTTTGTTCCCCCCAGCGAGGGATTGCTCGCTGGGGGGCTAGGGGGTTGGTCAAGCCCCCTAAATCCCCCAACTTTGGGGGACTTTCAGAGTTTTGTTCCCCCCAGCGAGGGATTGCTCGCTGGGGGGCTAGGGGGTTGGTCAAGCCCCCTAAATCCCCCAACTTTGGGGGACTTTCAGAGTTTTGTTCCCCCCAGAATTGGGGGGCTAGGGGGGCGGAATCATACCCAGAATCAGCAACGCCTTCGGGAATTTCCGCCACTGATTTGGAATTAGTTGTCTCTGTTTCGGGCTTATCCTGTCTAATTAAAACCCCTTGAATCGAATTGCTGCCACTCCCGGTGATAAAATTCGCCCAAGTGCTAAAGTGGTTAACGGATAAATTGAAAATTGGAAATTTATATAACCTAGCCGTTGTACGAAGCCTAGCTCCTACTTGTAACATGGAGTTAGGGGACTCTGCCTGGCGAGCAATTAATGGTCGTTGAATTGCCTGATCTAGACCTGTGCGCTGCCATAGGGTTTGAGGAAAAACATGGGCAATACTAACAGGATGCTGTTCTCCTAATTGTGCTAAAACTTCAAAGGCTTGACCGGAATACCAAGCCTTTCCCAAAGTATCTGTTAAGGCAATAAAGAGTCGATGTCCTCCTGGTGCAATCAGGCTACGAACATTCCGTTCCATACGGTCAACACCTGAAAACAATTGGGGCGTAGGTTCTGTTGTATCGAAGTGCCAAATCCGGACATCCCGGAAAAACCCTTGCCAGCGAAAAAGCGTTGCCACTCCTTCCGCTAAATCTCCCCAAAATGCCATGGAAGGGGAGCAATCAATCAATAAATGTACCTCAAACCATCGCTCTAGGGGAGAACGAAATGCCACCATTGGCAATCCATTGGCTTCGGCTGTTTGTTCAACGGTTGCATCAATATCCAGTTCATTGGCTAGCAGTCCAGAAACACGCTTAGATAAAGGCAACAGTGCCTTACTGATTTCCCTAGGTTTGGGTAAGGGAAAGGGGTCAGGAACACGAATAGGAGAGCTGTAATTATTGGAGGATGATTCGGGTTTTTGAGGGGAAGTCGGGGCATGGTCAGGCTGTTTAAGATTAGCCGCAATGGGTATCTTTTGTTCTGCTTTTTCCCTTCCTGAAGGAGGAATCTTTGGATAATCGTCTGAGAGATTTTCAGTAGATGATTCTGGATCACAATGGTGTACATCCTCTGGTGGTTTGATGTCTTGAGAGGATGGAGGAGCAACAATACGATCTACGTGAGCCGCGCACCAGATCAGCTCTGCCACTTCTCTATCATCTTGCCACCATTGATTTTTTTCACTCACCATTTACCCCTGACCTCACAGTGATTTGAAGATAGTATTCAATACCTCTTTCCGTGTTTCTTCAGTCAAGTCATCTCCTTGTAGTAATAAATAAATGGCATTCAATAATTGATCCGTTGCTAACTTTGTGTCTCTTGCCTTAATCCGTGCCAAAAATTCCTTGATTAATTTCCGAGCTGGCTCATCCAGTTGCTTTAAATGGGTGGCATCAAAGCGGTTTTCTAAAATTTTATAAAAACCCTCTTCTGTATCAGGTTGCTTAAGAGATAACCGTAAACATCGGCGTAGAAAGGCTGGTGGAAACTCCCGTGCTTCATTACTGGTCATCAAGACTAAGGGAAACTCTTGACATTGAATTAATCCTTTGTCAACCGAAATTTTTTCATCACTATCATTGCTGTGACTGCGGTAAGGAAGTACCTTTTGGAAGTCCCTGTTTAAGCGACTCAGTTCTGGAATCTCAAAAAATCCTTCCTCAAATATATGTAAGAGATCATTGGGCATATCAATATCACTCTTATCAATTTCGTCAATTAACAGCACTGCCGGTCTACCGGGTTGAGATTGATGAAATGCCATACCCATTGGTCTTAATCTTAAATAGTTACCAATGTCAGGCTCTTTTATTCTCTCTGTATTACCAACTTGTTGCCTCAGTAAAGACACTTCTTGTAATCGCCCAATGGCATCGTAGGCATAGAGACCATCTTTCAAAGTAGTGCGAGAAACAATTGACCAGCGGTAAGGCCCCGGTAGTCCCAATTCAGCTGCTACTGCATAGGCTAAGGATGTTTTGCCGCTACCGGGATTTCCTTCCATCAGTAAAGGGCGACGTAAACACAATGCAGCATTGACCAATTCTACCGCTTGCTTGCTCGGAACAAACCCCAATGCCTTTGGATTAATCTTTCTTACGATGTCTTGAGTATTTTGTGATTTTGCTTTTTCACGCCATTGCTCAACTGACAGACCAAAGGTGCGCCAAGGGGGTGGCGGTGGCATACGACTCAGATGCTGTTGTTGGTCTTCTGGGGTTGGTAAACTTCCTCTAGTGAGGGTTAAGCCCCGGTAGATGCGACGATCCGGCTGGTCAGATGTTGGGTTCTTTGGCATTTTAGTCCACCACGTTGGTATTCAAGGGTCTACAGCGTTGGGAAGGCTTCGGATATAAATCATCCCAGAGAAGGGTTACCTCCAAACCCTTTTTCTTTTTTCGTAAATCACGTATTTTGTTAGGCCAATCTTGCCATTCTGAGAGGTTTAGATGCTCTCCTTCAATCAGAGGTTGGTTCACGTCCCGACTCCAGACCGCAATGGGTAAAGCTTCCTCAATTCTTTCTAGATCGGAATCTGATGGGTCTGTACCCATATAATAGATATCATCCCCTTCAAATTCCCCAGGGACACTCGGTTCAGTCACAGAATTATTTACATCATTCCATAACCCTTGCTTCTTGACTTCAATCTCATCACGAATCTCAAGAAAATCTGGATCAAAATATCGTTCATAGGAGTTGATAAAAATTGGGTACTCTTCACCGAGGGGTGTTAGGTTTCTCCCTCGCTTAAACCTAATCTTCTCCAATTTTGTTTTGAAATAGTCGAAAGGAAGAAAATACTCAATTGTTAAATTAACTCGTTCCGGTAAACTATAACGAGCCTTACGAATTAAGTTGGGCAAAATCTTTTCAAGATTAGTGTATAAACTCTCACTCTCTTGCTCAGAGACACTTTTTCCACTGTCGCAAGGTTCTAACCGTATCTTTTCTGCAAACCGACCAAGTGGTAAATCCTGACTTTCAAGCCAAAGATTCATACTCAAAAGTAAGGCACCAGAGGCTTGTCCTGTACCATTATCATTATCAACCTCTGGTTCAATCTCAACTTGAAGTCGCAGATTTTCTGTCGTAATCAGTTCTTGAAATTTTAAATCAGCTTTTTTAACAGATTCTTGGATTGTAGAGAGGTTTGCATCTTCTCGATATCTTAGAACTTCCTGTTGCCAATTTTTAATAGTCTTAGCAAGTCTCCTCAATTTGTTATCCTGTTTAGAAAATCTTCGCCGACACCATTCTGCACAAGCCACTAGAGGGCATATTCCTCTTGAAACTGGTTTTTTTCCTAATTCAGTCAGTCTTTTTTCGATTTCTATACAATCCAGAATAAATTCATCGTCTAAGACAAGCTTTTCAATATTTTTATAACTTAAAATAAAAGAGTTTACCTGAAGTAAGCTATCTTCTGGGTGTTTCTTTAATCCAGCAAAAAGTTCCCTAATGAGTTCATCTTGCTTTTCTTCCCATGTTTGTATAGTCTTAGGCAGAATGGGGAAGAATTTAGCAAATTTTTCAGAGCCAGAAGCTGAGTAGGAAGCACGTTGCTCTGAGGAAATAATCTGATTAATTTGGTCAACTATATAATCTAGAGGAATGTATAAATTACCGTAGTTTTTACTTAAATCGTTAAGAACTTGCTCCAAGCCCCTAGAAAATACATCTTCTTTGGCTGTATCTTTGGCACGACAAGCCGCAATCCCATGAACTGCGATACCTGCTCCTCCTACTGATTGGTATTTCTGAACAACTTGTGTAGTAAATTTCGAGACATCACTTATTCCGACCCCAGAATAACAACTATCGATAATATACAGGATTTGTTCAATCTTAACTCCTTCGTTATTCAAAGGACGAACTAAATCTTCTGTTGCCAAGGATGTCTGAGGAAGTTGATTGTAATCAGTCTCTTCCATCAAAAGATAATGTCTATCTCCTTTAAGATCTTCACCATGACCGGAATAGTAAAAGATAACGCGATCGCTCTGACATCGTTCTTCATGCTGAAGCCAGTCTGAAAATTGTTTTATCAACTCATTTTTATTCGGATTTAAACGAAGATTCGTCAAGGCTTCTTCATATCCAAATTTATGAATAAATAAATCAACAACTCTCTGTAAGTCTGTCGGAACACTATCTAAGTTATCTACATCCTGATCGTTGTAGTTGCTTGTTCCACAAGCGATTAAATAATACCTGGGTTTTCCCGCCATATACCTCGTCTACTAATCAATCAAGCCCAACTTAATAGCTTCTCCTGTTTCAGATGCAGTAAAATAGTTACTAGCATTGTGAGCATCAGATCCATTATAAACAAGCTTATCTTCCACTAACCCGTCAAATAAAGGATTTAATTCTTTTTCTAAAGCAACAATATCTCCCGCATCCGCAATGTTGATCCACTGTTTGACACTTCCCGGCCAAGACCCCAAATTAGAGACAGGTGAGGGTTCCAGGCGATCAAAAATCAGCCCTCTTATCCCCAATGGGGAACCTAGAGTCACAAAAACCTCCACTGACCATTCTGGATGTTGGCATAGGGCTTCGTAACAGACAACTGACCCCAGAGAGTGACCAACCAATACACGGGTATCTTGATCTATGGCTTCCACAACGCGATCGCGAATTTTCTGTCTTAACTCTGGTTTATGTAAGTAACCCCCAACTTGCTTCAGAAAAAAGATGACGATTTTTTCAGCAACACCACCAAAAAACCTAGAACCACTTAAGGCATTTAAAGCCTTTTGAACAAGTCTGGGTGTTGCCTTTTCTCTGGATATATCCGCTGGGCCTTTAATATCGTCTTCTACTTTTGCTACTTCTTCCCACCATTCCAGGAGGAGTTCCTTCTCCCAATCCGAGTCAATATCACTGGCGTCATAGTTAGGTATCCCCATTGCTGATTTTGACCGACCTCTGAACAGGTCTCCATAAAAGGCACAGCGAAATTCATGATCGGACTCTAATCTAGCTCCAACACGCTCCAAACCATCTTTGAGGGCTGGTAGCCACTTATCATAAATTGTATTACTACCTCTAAATTCTTGATTAATCCCATGAACACCCACAATCTTAGCCACACCATTACCTACCTATCTGTATAAGGATTTGCTCAAATCCTGTATTATAGCACTACCCATTCAGAGGTGCCGTGCCAAAGCTACCAACTCCTCCAGCAACGTTAGACACGTTGTTGTTATCGGCAAAGTTCTGAAAACTTACCCGATTGGTGTTGGGACGCAATCCACGCACCCACACCTTATAGCACTACCCATTAAGCTTAGGACATTCCTAAACTCAGCAAACCTAGTCCTAGCTTACTTTTGACTTCTGACGCAAGAACCTTGCTGACTTGCCCGTAGCGCTATACCAGTACAGAACTTACGTGGTTAAGTTAATTTTGCCCCCCTAGCCTGCCAATTTTGGGGGGGAAATCAACGTAACCGCGTAAGTCCTGTTCATATTATCAATTTACATTGGGCGACTGAAAGGCGCTCTTGGAAGTGAAAGGCTAGAACCCTTTCCTAGTCTTGGATTCAGACTAGTTTCCACCCGAAGGAGTGTAGTGAGATGGATATCGCGGCTAAGGCTACGACACTCCCGAATCACTAGGTTTCAGAGCTAGAGGGGAATGCACAACAAATCTTTACATGCCGTGGAGAAGATGTTGTTGGGTTAGGAAAAGAATCAAAAGGTTGAAAAGTGATGAATCGCCACTACAAGGCATCGTTACGATAGACACTTTCCGATAAAGCGGTAATGGAAGGTGCCAGCTCCTGGATTAGCCTTGCGATGAAAAGGCAATCGAATCCCAAAATGGACTCGGTGTATAGGCGGCAACCTCAGATTCGTAACTTCTTAGTGTGTCAACAGGTAAGCCGAGGTTGAGTCCTACATCTAGGTCGATTGATGTAGGTAGCCAAATCGTAAGAGGAGGTATAACTCTCAGCCCGGTAGAAGACTGAACCAAGCAAAAGCCAACAGCCGAAAGGCAACAGGAAAATACGAAAGTATATAACTGGTTGGATAGAGGGAAATCCCTTAACTTGAAAGAGTGCTGAATTTCAGAACTGACTTCGAGCTAGGGAAATAATACGTAAGTACCTTAATTGTATATGGAAAAGATAGAACCGCAACCAAAAGGGAACGGTATCGTAACTAAACAAGCCACTGACTGGCACGCTATCAATTGGAAACGTGCCTACAGGACGGTCAGGAAACTTAGACGTAGAATTTTCAGAGCGACACGTGAGGGTAATTGGAAAAAGGTCAACAAACTACAAAGACTAGCTCTCCGTAGCTATTCCAATATCCTGATATCAGTCAAACAAGCAACCCAAGTAAATAGTGGTAAAAAAACAGCAGGGATAGACGGAAAGAAAAAATTAAACCCTGCGGAAAGAGGGAAAATGGTCGATTCCCTCACCACATATAAGACATGGAAGCCAATACCAACCAAACGCATCTACATCCCAAAATCCAATGGAAAGAAAAGGCCATTAGGGATTCCAAGCATAACCGACAGATGCCTACAAGGTATAGTCAAAAATGCACTTGAGCCATCATGGGAAGCAATGTTTGAACCAGTATCATACGGGTTCAGACCTGGAAGAAGTACCCATGACGCAAGACAAAGGATATTCCTAAACATTAAGGGAGAAAACAACAGGAAATGGTGGGTAGTAGACGCGGACATCTCAGGATGCTTCGATAACATTGCCCATGAACCATTACTAGAAACAATTGGAAGTTTTCCCGCAGCCAAACTAATAAAAGAATGGCTGAAAGCAGGATATGTACACAAAGGAACTTTCTACGACACCGAACAGGGAACCCCTCAAGGTGGAATAATTAGCCCTCTCCTGGCCAATATAGCCTTACATGGATTAGAGGAAGAATTAGGTATTAAATACACCTGGTGCAAAGACAATAAATCTAAAAACGGTGGTAATTGGAAAAATAGGACACCAAGGACTTACGTCCGCTTTGCCGATGACTTTGTAATCCTCACCGAAAGCAAAGAAGATGCGGTGAATGCTAAGAAAATCGCTGAAGAGTGGTTATCCAAAAAAGGACTAACATTATCCTTCGAAAAAACTAGAATATCCCACTTGACCACCGGATTTGATTTTCTGGGATGGAACTTCAGGAAACATAATACCAGTACCAGAAAATCCGGGTATATAACCATCATTAAACCTTCAGATAAGAATGTAGCGAAATTTAAAACCAAACTTAAAGAGGAATTCAAGAAGGTACGAGAAGCTCCACAGGAAGTGGTAATCAAAAGACTCAACCCGATTATAAGAGGGTGGGGTAATTACCACAGCGGAGCAGTATCTTCAGAAATCTTCAATAAGATTGACAGCTACATATTCTGGAAGTTAACAAGATGGGGATTAAGAAAGCATCAAAAATCCCGGGAATGGTTGTACAAGAAGTATTTCGGGAAATTATGTCCCGGAAGAGACGATAAATGGGTATTTGGAGAAAGGAAAGTTTATCTCACTAAGCTTGCATGGGTCAATATCGAAAGACACACCCAGGTCACACATACTCATAGCCCGGACGACCCAGAACTCAAAGAATACTGGGAAAAGAGGGAAAATAAACAGAAACAAAAGACCGCAAGAAATAGACTATCCAACGGAAAAGACAAAATAGCAAACAGACAGAACTACATATGTCCTGTCTGTAATCAAACCCTTGGAAGGTTTGATTTTGTGCATCTACATCATATAACACCAAAAAAGGATGGCGGCACAGATAAGTATGACAATTTAATATACTTACACAATGACTGCCATCACTCAATCCATGCCCTGGGTGCGACAAATCCCGAAATACAACAAATGCTAAAAATGGGATTAAAAAAACCCTCCAAGAAGAAGGGACAAAAGCCAAAAGGTACAAACCCGGATTCAAGGAAAAGTAAGTCGCAAAAGAAAACGTGTTCTAAAGAAGTTGGGCGCGCCGTGTGCTTGGAGACTCGCTCGCACGGTGCCTTGGGGACGAAGCGGGAGTAATCCCGCAGATTTACCCGATATCAATCGTTAAATAAAAGAAAAGAAAAAACGTTAACCTTACCAAACATCGTAGACTAATTCAAAAGTGTGACTACCGAAGGCAGGATGGGGTTTTACGGGCTGCTGGCATGGGAATCTCATTCACTATGGAAAACGCACTTGAGAACCCCTGTGCAAAAGCTGTGGGGATTAAAGCAACTTAGGGACTAAATCAGGTTAACGCATTGAACCCAAACTATAATTATAACAGGTAATAATATACCTACCAAATGATATAAATACTTTACTCGTATTTTAGTTAAATCAAGCAAATTGTTTAGACAATTTGGCTTGCTTTTGGGTTAGATAATTTTACAAACTACAATTGTGATTACTAGTTGTGATTACTAGTCATCTTTTGATGCCAGTAAGTCCAAATATTTATTATATACTTTTGATATACTTCTTATTTAATTCTTATAAAGTAGTTATAAAGCTCTCTCTATCTCACTAAGTGATTTCCATTAGTCCCATGACACTAACCCAGATTTTAGGGTTCTTGCTCATTTTTACCGTCTGTCCTATCTTAGGTGGACTACCTCTGATTGCCTGGATTACCTATGTACTGACAAGGCATAACCTAGCCCAGGTAGGTACTGGTAATATATCAGTTTCAGCCGCCTTTTACCACGGAGGAAATCTGGTTGGTGTCTTGGCAGTACTTTCAGAGGCAGCAAAAGGAATTGCAGCAGTCTTACTAGCTCGTCACTTCTTTCCCAGTGAATCAGCCTGGGAATTGATCGCTCTAATCATGTTGGTGTTAGGTCGTTACTGGATAGGCAAAGGTGCAGGGACGACCAATGTCACTTGGGGAGTATTATGGCATGACCCCATTCTCGCATTGCTAGTATTTTTGATTGGAGGGATTAGCTTTACCATTTTCCGCAATCCCAAACATGGCAAACGGGTGATTTTAGTATTGTTTCCCGTGATTCTGGCTTTATTGCATCCCCAGGATTACTCCAGAATTGTAATTGCCACCAGCTTGAGTCTATTATTAGCTTGGATTTATCAAAAAATTCCCGATGACTTAGACCTTCCCAGTGGGGAAGCTCAAGCAGAATCAAAGAAAGTGTTTCATTTTTTCCAAGGCGATAGTGCCGTAATTTCTCTGGACACCAAACTAGACCCTAAAAAAGTTGGGCAAAAAGCTGCCACCCTATCCCAGCTGAAGCGTTCTGGTTACTCAGTACCTGTCGGCTGGGTACTACCTCCAGGGGATGATCCAGAACCTTTGCTCAAATACCTACCCGTTTCTGAATCTGAACCCCTGGTTGTGCGTTCTTCCGCAGTAGGAGAAGATTCAGCCCAGGCTTCAGCAGCAGGGCAGTATCAAAGCATCTTGCAGGTGACCAGCTCAGCCGCACTACTCGATGCCATTAATCGAGTTTTAGAGTCTTATCGTAATCCAGTAGCTGCACAATACCGTCGCGATCAGCAACTGCCAGATACAGCTATGGCTGTGCTAATTCAAAAACAAGTCAAGGGGGTTTTTTCTGGGGTTGCTTTCAGTCGTGACCCTATTTCCCAACAGGGAGAAGCTGTAGTGGTCGAAGCCCTACCTGGATATGCTACACAAGTTGTATCGGGTAAAGTAACACCAGAGCAGTACCAAGTTTATTTCCAGAAGTCAGGGAAGCAAGAGGATTCAGCAGAAACTTTGCCCTCCTCACGGATTGAGGGCAGTGGTGATGTCCCTCCAGCTTTAATCAAACAAGTGGCGCTTTTGGCACGTCGGTTAGAAAACTATTACCAGGGTCTTCCCCAAGATATTGAGTGGAGTTATGACGGTCAAACCCTTTGGTTACTGCAAGCACGACCTATAACTACTCTACAACCAACCTGGACTCGTAAAATTGCTGCGGAAGTAATTCCAGGAGTAATCCGAACCCTAACTTGGTCGATTAATCGTCCCCTAACCTGCGGTGTTTGGGGAGAGATTTTTACCATAGTGCTGGGGAAGCGAGCTAAAGGAATGGATTTCAAGGAAACTGCCACCCTGCACTATTCCCATGCTTACTTCAATGTAACTCTGTTGGGGAAAATTTTTCGGCGTATGGGTCTACCCCCAGAAAGTCTGGAATTTCTGACTAGGGGAGCTAAGTTTTCCAAACCACCGATAAATACCACTATAAAAAACCTACCTGGTTTACTACGATTGCTCGGTCGGGAATGGCGTTTAGACCAAGACTTTGAAGCGGATTACCAAACCCACTTTCTGCCGCTATTGAATCAGCTTTCAGCAAGAACCCAGTCGGAATTATCTCCAGTACAACTCCTAGAACGCATCGACAGTATTCTGAAGGTGTTGAAACGAGCCACCTACTATAGTATTCTTGCTCCCCTTAGTATGTCCTTGCGGCAGGCAGTACTCAAGATTGAGGACAAAGAACTAGATAACAGCAAAACTCCAGAGGTCGATAGTATGGGAGCCTTGGCTAAGATAGCAGCAGATGCTCGCCATTTATTAAGCCACGAACAGATTATCTATGACAGTGGAGCCTCTCTGTTTGCCACCCTAGCAGAAATCCCAGATGGTTCCAGCATTTTAGAGCAGTTTGACCGCTTTCTTGAGGGCTATGGTTACCTTAGCGAAGTGGCAACCGATGTCGCAATTCCCCGCTGGCAAGAAGACCCCCGATCGCTCAGAAAGCTGTTCGCTCAGTTTCTAGCTCATCCACTCCCCCAATCTCCAAAACCTAGAGGGCAAAACTGGAAAGCTGAAGTGGTACAAGCACGGCTGAATCTCAAAGGTCGAGTGACCCAAGTCTACTCTAAGCTGATGGCTCACCTACGCTGGAGCTTCTTGGCTCTAGAGGCACGCTGGCTGCTGTCAGGTTTACTAGTTGAACCAGGGGACATTTTTTTCTTGGAGTTACCCGAAATTCGCTCTCTAGTAGGTAGTGATAACCAGGAACTCAGACAACAGCTTCCAGAAATTGTGCAACAACGGCGCACTAAATTTGAACAGGATGCTCAGCTGACTACGGTACCTTTCCTGGTTTATGGCAATAATCCTCCCTTACCCGCTGACCCCAAATCTTTAGCTGGGTCTGAGCAACGACTGCTACAAGGCATTGGTGCCAGTTCGGGACTTGTAGAGGGTTTGGTAAAAGTAGTGAAAAGCTTGCAAAGTGATATCACTATTGACCAGCAAAGCATTGTAGTTGTACCCTACACCGATTCCGGTTGGGCACCATTACTCGCTCGTGCTGGTGGCTTAATTTCTGAAGTAGGGGGACGTCTGTCCCATGGTGCCATTGTAGCCCGAGAGTATGGTATCCCAGCCGTAATGGATATTAATCATGCTACTGATATATTACGAGATGGTCAACGGGTCAGGATTGATGGTCAGTTGGGGACAGTTGAGGTATTGGACTAGTATAGTAAAGGGAACAGGGAATAGGGAATAGGGAGTAGGGAGTAGGGAGTAGGGAATATGGCATCAAAAATTATCACAATTCATTGAGGATTTCTATACTGCTTTGCCCAATTCAAAATTCAAAATTCAAAAAATTATAGTCATTTACCGATAAATGAATTATAAAAATTCGGCTCTACCGAACTTGCTATGTAAAACTTTTAAAAAATAATTAGTCTAATCCTTATGCGGTAATAGTTTTAGTTTCTGATAGAATGATTTTTTATATAGCACTACGCATTCAGATGTTTGACATTCCTAAACTCCGAAACTTAGTCATAGCTTACTTTTGACTTCTGACGCAAGAACCTTGCTGACTTGCGCGTAGCGCTATAAATAGACTTCCCAATCAGATTTAGTGGTAAATAAGCGCGTATTTATGCATACTAGGTTCGGTATAGCCAAAAATTATAAACAAACAAAATACAGTTTACTTATTACAGCAATTTTAAATTGGGGTTCTTTAGTACCTTGTTTAAAACCCCTGTATACACCATATCTTTGAAGTCAAAAACTAACTCCAAATAATAAAACTAATTAGTTGCTTTTACAGTTAACCATTACCGTTTATCCATTTTATCCATTATTAATTTCTATTATTAATAGGTATCCGTGTAGGAATTATGAGAATTAATTTTTGTTCCCTCTGCCCTACTCCCTACTCCCTACTCCCTACTCCCAACTTATCAAATAATTCTATGGTAAATTAAGTCATAATTGTCCCATCCATTAACCACTGATACCGATACTCTAACTCGACTTTCATTAAAGGGTAATTCTCCAATATTTCATCCTGAAGAATAATCTTTTCTGCTGCATCCCTCGCCAAATTTAATACCTCTTGGTCTTCTACCAAACTAGCTAGAGCAAAATCTGCTAACCCGGATTGGCGCTTACCTAAAACTTCCCCAGGACCACGAAAACGCATATCCATTTCAGAGATAAAAAAGCCATCCTGGGACTGTTCTAATACCCCCAAACGTTGTCTAGCTGTTTCAGTATTAGAACCACTTACTAAAAGACAATAAGATTTGTCAGAACCTCGACCCACACGACCCCGTAATTGGTGTAACTGAGATAACCCAAACCGTTCTGCATTTTCAATCATCATTACGGTAGCATTTGGTACATCTACACCCACTTCAATAACAGTAGTTGAAACAATAATTTGGCTTTTGTTATCCCGAAAGGCACTAAGTGATTTATCTTTCTCAGCTGAATTCATCCGACCATGAAGTAACCCAACCTTAAATTCTGGAAATATACTTTCAGACAGTCGTTTATGCTCTTCAATTACTGACCGCAAATCTAATTTGTTCGATTCCTCAATCAAGGGCAATACCATATAGGCTTGCCGTCCTTGAGCCACTTCTCGACGAATCAGGTCATAGGCATGTTTCCTCTCTTTTCCCTTTAGTACAGTAGTCTGAATCTTCTGACGACCAGGGGGCAATTCATCAATCTGACTCACATCCAAATCCCCGTGGAGGGTTAGCGCTAGGGTTCTGGGAATTGGCGTAGCGGTCAGAGTCAGCACATGGGGAGATTGGCCTTTTTGCTGTAAACGAGCCCGTTGCTTGACCCCAAATCGATGCTGTTCATCGATTACTACTAAACCCAAACTGTGGAAGTTCACTGGGTCTTGAATCAAAGCATGAGTTCCTACCAACAAAGGAAGTTCTCCTGTTTCTAGCTGGGAATGAATTTTTCTACGCTTAGAAACTTTAGTAGAACCTGTTAGTAATTCAACCGGAAGGTGTAGTAAATTAAACCAATTTACTAACTTACGATAGTGCTGTTCAGCTAATACTTCAGTGGGAGCCATCAGAGCAGCTTGGTACCCCGATTGGATGGCGGCTAGAATAGCATAAACTGCCACAATAGTTTTACCGGAACCGACATCTCCCTGAACCAATCGATTCATGGGTGTCTCGGATTCCATATCCTTGAGAATTTCATTGATGACTCTTGTCTGAGCCCCGGTTAATTCAAAAGGAAGCAGTTGATGAAATTGGTCAAAGAGTTTACCAATCGGAGCCATGACCGCACTGCTTTGGGTTTTACGCTGAGCTTGGCGGCGCTGGAGAAATCCGAGCTGTAAGTAGAAAAATTCATCAAAGACTAAGCGCCTTCTGGCATCAGCAAGGGTGTCTGCATCTTGGGGAAAATGAATGTTTGCGATCGCATCAGAAACCCCCATCAACCCATATTCTTTACGAAAGGTTACTGGCAAGGGTTCCTTAATCAAAGAAGTGTAGGGAAGTGCAGCAATTATCGCCCGCCTCACCAAGTCGGCTGGTACCCCTTCGGTTAGGGAATAAACCGGTACAACTCGACCTATTTTCATCGAGTCAATGCTACCCCCTGGATGCTCTAATACTTCCAGTTCCGGGTCTTCTAGAGTAATCCCATATTTATTTTTCTTTACCAAACCCGAAGCAGCTACCACTGCTCCCACTGGATACCGCCGCTTTTGTTGATACTGCCAGTTACGATTACTGTAACGAAAGCCAGCAAAAAAACGACTGAGCTTAATTTCACCAGTAGAGTCTTTTAAGACTATATCTAAAATAGTTAATTTTTTATTACGAGGGCTACTGAAACAGTTACAGCGCTTCACTGTACCCATGATAGTAACTGTTTCACCAGGTACTAAGTCAGCCATATTGACCTGACGGGCATAGTTAACATGATCACGGGGGTAGTAATAGAGCAAGTCACGCACTTTGTGCAGACCCAGACGTGCTAAATACTCACTGTTTTTACTACCCACCGCTGCCAACTTAGCCAGTGGTAGGTCAAGGTTTTTTTTACTACCAAGCTCTGAGGATGCCTGTTGTTTCTCCACCAAGGGCTTGGTTTTAGGCACTCTGACCATAGGATGTTCTGTTTGAGATTTATCTTTAGCTAAACGGCGTTGAGTGTCCTGCTGGAGGTCGTTGAGAAAGCGGCGAGTATCAGCTACCAGATGTTGCCTTTGCTGTAGCGTCATCTGAGCATAACGGGCAAACTGATTGCCGATTTCCTGCCAACGCCGTTTCTCAGTTGATGTGAGGACATTAGGAGTCTTACTAAAACTGAGGCAGAGGAATTCACTAAAGCGGTATTGATTCCCTTCCAAATCAGTAAAGCCAACTCTTGCTTCTACCGACAGGGCTTTTTGCAATCGCACCCAATCTGGTAATTCGGTCATTGGTCATTGGTCATTAGTCATTAGTCATTGATCATTACCTCAGTTTAATCATCAAACCAGCTGGCACGCCATGCTGCTTCGGCTTGAGCAACTGCCTTTTGCCGCTGTTTTTTGTAATACTCTCGCTTCAGTTGACTCATTTTAGCTAATAGATCTCTAATTTTATTACGTCCAGGGGTCAAGTTGGGCTCAGCAAACTCTATCTCAGATAAGCGCAGCTTAATGGCAATAATACGGGTTAATCTGGATTCATCGGTTTCCCGATCACCTTTAGTTTCCATCATTATTTTGATAATATTAGGAGATTCAGCCGTTTCGACCGCAGATGCTTCGACTTTTACCGCTGCTTCTAGGATTTCTTGGGGGAATTTGTCTGGTATAATAGAGCATTTATGCAATAGCCGATTAGCTTCCACAGAGACATCTTGAATGGTTTTGGTGATCCCACTGTCTAGGTGCTTGAGCCATTGCTCCAGTTTTTCTATGCTATTTCGTGGGTTACTCGTTAACTCAGCTGCTGGTGATGGCTCGGTTGGAGCTTTAAACCATGAAGAGTCTTCTGTAGATGAAGACATTTCATAATTTTCAGAGTCATGACTTGGATCATGATCAGAGTCATGATCCAAGTCATGATTAGAGTCATCAGTAGTAGCTGACCTTGACTCTTGCCACTGTTCGAGGAGTGATGGCAACTGTTCTTGAGTCTCTTGAGCCAGCTTTCGTAGGGATTGCTGTAACTGTTGCTTACTGTTAACCGACAAATTTAGAAAAGACTCAGGATACCCTTGAGTGCAAATCCGATAGGCAGCCATAATCAGCTGCTGCCCCACGCATTGACCTAAAAAGGTCAAATACTTAGAGTAGGTTGTTTGGAATTCCTGTGCCAAATGGATGATGGCTTCCTCTAAGGTTGCCAATTCCTGGTCAATTCGATTCACTGCTGTTATCTATACAATTCCATAGTTAATCCGTTGAGCATATCAAATACATGCCTAGTCTACAGTATGCCCATTCTTATAGTTTTACCATGATCGGCTTATACCCGTGAGATTGTCCAATTCTCCACACCCAACTCCACACCCAACTAAACGGGCAAGTAGTTGGGACATCTTGCTAAACTTGGGTCTTGGGGACTAATCACTTTTACACGAGAGGTTGATAACCATGTATCGTGTAACAGTTTTATCGAAATTGCTTGGTCAATTTTCTACCAAGAAAACACAGTTACTCGAACCTAGAACTGGATTAATTTGTAAACCGTTAGTTGGAGGTGCAGCATCTCACAGGGGGCTGAGTGCGACAAAGTGGCGTTCGCACTTTGACAGGACTTACGCGGTGAAGTTTATTTCGCCCCCCTAGCCCCCAATTATGGGGGGGTAATGATGTCAAATTTACCCAGAAGTGGGTAATTTAGGGGTCAAATGTGTAAGTCCTGTTTGAAATCCCCTTAACCAGGTAACTCTACCAATGTAGAGGGTGTATCCTGCAGAAATTTTTAATGAAATATTTCTTAATGAAATTTTTAATGAAATATTTCAAATAATGCTTTAATTCCCTTGACTATAGTCCCAGTTATTTGTAGGGTTTTGTCTTAAGACGAGGCTTTAGCTGAAGAAACTCCCTGATTACTGGCGCAGACAGGGGTCTAGCATCTAGCAATCAGGTATGTAAAGGTAGCAGGGTGAGGTCATGATGAGTCCTTGAAAAACGATGGACTCTTAGGTTTCGGTGGCTAATTTTACAATTTGTTTCCTGAAGTTTCTCAGTGTGAGGAAGTGTATCTAAAAGAGAGGTAAGTTAACGCTTATTATGACAAGTTCAAAATCTCAGCGAACAATGAAAAACAAAGGTACCCTAGTAAAATCTAGGCGACCTATGGCTCACCAAGCCTCCCGCTCATCGTGGGATTATCCTTATCTAGAGCCATTAAAAGCGATCGCAAAATCCTTTTCCCCCTACTGGCTCGCCTGTATTCCCCTGACAGGGATAATTATTCTAGTTTGGCATACAGCTGCTGTTGCCCAGGATAGTGCGGCACCTACCCCAGCAGAAATTCAGGGAACTCTCAATACTATCTGGGTATTGGTAGCTGCTATTTTAGTTATTTTCATGAATGCCGGATTCGGAATGCTAGAAACCGGCTTCTGCCGCCAGAAGAATGCGGTAAACATTCTCTCGAAGAACCTAATCGTCTTTGCCTTGGCAACCATTGCGTTTTGGGCAATTGGTTTCTCCTTTATGTTCGGCAAAGGCAACGCATTTATTGGACTGTCGGGCTTTTTCCTCAACAGTGAAGAGCCCGCTACCTATGGGTTAGATCCATTTCCGGCAGGTCTACCGATATCGGTATTTTTCCTATTCCAAGCTGCTTTTGCTGGAACTGCTGCCACCATCGTGTCCGGTGCTGTTGCTGAACGGATTAAGTTCCTAGACTTTTTAATCTTCAGCATCCTGATTGTTGGGGTATCCTACTCCATCACTGGACACTGGGTTTGGAGCAGTGATGGTTGGCTTGGTGCCATGGGATTCTCAGACTTTGCTGGCTCAACCGTGGTTCACTCCGTTGGTGGCTGGGCGGCTTTGATGGGAGCTGCCTTCCTCGGACCCCGTAGCGGTAAGTACGAAAACGGTGAACCTCGTGCTATCNCGTGACATCAATGGCGCTCGTGGGATATTCCTGAGAGCTTTGGTAGATACACCCTGGCTGAAAAATCAGCTTGCATTGGCGGGCTAAAGTATACTTTGGTAGATTTTGGTAGCTAAAAAGTATCGGTATTATTGATTTGGCGTTGCTGAATCTTAGAATGAATATAAGTAGGGTGGGCATCCTGCCCGCTTGGTAATTGTAACGGGCAAGATGCCCGTGCCACCAAGATGCCCGTGCCACCAAGATGCCCATTCCACAAAACTCTTAAAATCATTCCATTATTAAGCAACGCCAGTGATTTTCCCCTACAGGTGCCCGATCCTAGCTATAGACTTTCCCACTAGGAGCTACCTAGAACAGCCAGCTTCAGCAGGCTTTTTGGCCAATTAGAGCAGTTTCATCTGGAGCAGTTGGGATAAATCAGGTTTTGGCTGCTGATGGCCGCCATTTTAGCTGGAAAAATGGCCTATCTAAGCTAACGTTTATAAAGACTTCACATAAAATTTACAATCTGGTGGGACGATTCATAAGTAATTTACAGAAAATTGCTGATAGACATGGTTAACTTTAGAAGAAGCAAAAAGTGCAGCAGGTACTCAAAGCATGTAGTTTCTCCTAGTCACTGCTTAAACGCCAAGATGCTAACCAGAGTGAAAAAACCGTACCATGCGGAATTTCTCTAACAGCCCTTGAGGTAAATAGTAACACGAGTAGTTTTAACAGTTAACTATACAACATGTCAGGCTCTCCTCTGAATAAATTCCTTTTTAAACCCGTTCTTCTTGCAGCAGCGGTATTGTCAGTACTGTCCTTACCAGTAGCAATTTTTGGCTCACAACCAGTATCCATTCGCATTCAGGGAGAACAGTGGATGGATGGTGAAATTAAGGATCTTGCTCCCCCTTACCTAGGCTTGGTTGGAGCCTTAAGTTTGGGAGTCGGTGTAGCCAGTTTGGCAATTTCAGGGTGGCAACACTCCGCCCATAAATTTTCTCAAACTCAGGACAAAGTTTCGACTCTATCTGGGGATATCCAGGCAAAAGAAAAAGAATTAGAAGACCTTAAGCTTTCTCTGTCGAGTTTGGAAGCTTCTGGACTCAGTGATTTTATAGATAAGGGAGAAACCCCGAAAACAGTTACAGAAAACCTTCCGGAAAAAGTTACCGACAAAGTTACCGACAAAGTTATAGAAAACCTTCCGGAAAACGTTACGGAAAACGTTACCGACAAAGTTATAGAAAACCTTCCGGAAAAAGTTACCGACAAAGTTACCGACAAAGTTATAGAAAACCTTCCGGAAACTCAGGATAACAGCATTGAATTCCAGCCAGTCTTTGAAACTATAGTGACTAGCTCGAATTTTGTTGAAGAGCCCTCCATAACAACCCCTACAAGGTCTGTAGAGGATGTAACCCAGAAGTTTGCCTCAGCACAAACGTTTCTAGGTTTTGTGCGCACAAAACCTGTAGTCACCCAACCTATCCAGGTGAGTTCACCAAAACCCGAGCAGCTGGATCAACTCAACACTCAACTTCAAACAATTATGACTCAGATGGCTTCTTTACAATCTGCCCTTGATGGCACACAGAAAAGTCGACGGATTGAGGTACCTGTAGCCAATCGAGCATCCAAACAACTTGTTAAGTCCTGGTCTGTAAAGGGTTAGGAAGGTTTAAGACAAGTTGTTAGACGATTAGGGTGCATTGTTATCGAACCATAAGCTAAAAAGCATCTACTGGAATTTACTCCAGAGAGTTATGTATAGATAGTTGACTGTTGGCAATTAGTCAAAATTGCTGAATTTAGTTGACCATTTTTGCCTTCCAAATTCACAATTATAACCTCAATTTATCCATAGATTAATTTGGGATTAGCTAATTACTGGATTGTTACAATTGATATCACATTGATCCTGTTCACAAAAAGCGCCAACAAAACGCGATCATAGCGCTCATTAAATAAAACTGTTAGGGTATGTCGGTTAAGACCTTGCACAGTGTTGCTGAGTATTATAATTAGTATTATTATTAATATTATTCATGGTTCAGGCTTGATAGTAACCAACCATGAACCATGACCATGAACTATGAACCAAGATAAAGGTTTTGTCTTATCGGAAAAACTCTGACGGCGAGAGTGGAGTATCGCTTTGATTAGTTAAATTGGTTTGTGGGCTAATACTACCACTAACCGATCTTTGGGGTCTAAGTTCTGAGCGGTTTCCCCAGCCACCATTGCGTTCTGCTGCCCTAATGCTAGGTACTGATTTCCTGCCACTAGGTAGCGCTATCGGTAGAGTGTAACTTGCCTTTACGTAAGGTTGACCATCATTATTAAATCGGACGAGGTCACCTTCCATCTCTGGAATCTGCGGCTGTTGCTCTTCAGCCCTTCCTAGGTGACCATAGGGCTCATAGGTAGCTAAGAAAGAGACACTATTATTGGGGCTAACCGAGAATCGTCCTTGTGATTGATTGATTTGCCAAGCTTCCTGAAGGCGACCATCTGGTGCCACCTCCCATAGGTTAAGCCTAGCTTCCCATTGACCCTGCTCGTCTACCTCAACAACTTGGCGATCCAAAATGGAATAGGTGCCTAGGGGGTTAGAACCAAATAAAGGCTGTTGTGTCGGACGCAAATAGCGAATAGCAGCCACAGCAATTTGACTTTGGTTAGGTAGATTACTACTACCGGATACAGTGTAAGCACCAGGACGACTTGCCGGTTTCACACTGAGTTCTAACTCAAGGTCAGGGGATTCTTTTGGGGAGCAGCTGACACACAATGCCATTAGCATTAGGAGCACAGTCCCCTGCCTATTAGAGTAAAGTGAGCGAACTGTTTGACTTAAAAATTGGTAGAATCGGATAAGCATACGTATACACAGATTAGATATTCCTTAGGGATAGCTTACAAAGAATGAGTAATTGTCAGATTAGGGGTTCAAAATATCGACTATCATAGCAAGTTGTTAAAAACGACCTAAGTTGATTGGTAGTTAGTGATGGATTTACCACGGAACCCTAATCAACGTCTAACATAATCAATACCTTGATTGTTTATAATTGAGCCTTTATAATTGATTATTTATAAAATTTTATCGACTAAGACTAGTTATGAAGCAGCAAAGTAGGTTTAGACATACATCTTTATTGAAATTTTGTACTACTCAGTTGGCAATCGCTGGCCTAGTAACCCTAGGGATTCCTAATGGTTCTGCCACTGCTGGGAATGGATTTAGTTTGTGTGCCAAAGATCTTAAAGCGGCCAATATAACTTCAGAAATCGCATCACAAGCTTGTTCAGAGGCACTACAACCTGAGGATTTATCGTTGTGTGTACTAAAAATTGAGGTACTGACCTCATTAGCAGGTCAAAAAGCCCTAGGTGCTTGTACACGAGTCCGACGACCTTTGGAATTAGCTAGGTGTGTGGTTGATATTGACAATCAGATTGAAAACATAAATGCTAACTCAGTGCTGGATCACTGTCGTCGTAGCCTCCTGCCAGAGCAATTTTCTGAATGTGTTATTGGCTTGAATAGTGCCAATGTCGCTAGCCCTGACAAGGCTCTAAACACTTGTATTTCTGTTGATCAATATCCCTCCCAATTGTCTCCGACCTTTGCGCCACCTCCGGCAAGAACGTCGGTTCAGTAATTTGGTTGAGTATTGTAAGCATATGCGCTACGCGCACGCTGCGCGAACAGCATTAAGCAGTCAGCAGTCAGCTTTATGGCACAGGCCACAAGCCCTGTGACAACACTGCAGCATTATTCCAATGCTTACCGATTTTATTCAAAAGCTGTTCAGTGTAGCTTGCCCTATGCTCATAAGCACATCAAGTACCGTGGCACAGGCTTCTAGCCTGTGACTGATTAGCTGTTCGCGTAGCGTGCGCGTAGCGCATTAGCTGATAGCTGATAGCTGATAGCTGAATACTTACCTTCTATTTATTTAAGCTTGTGCAAGTAATCAACAATTTCGTTAAATTTTTGAGCCACATTACCACTGGTGAATAAATCTTCAGCCCTGGCCAGACCTGCTGTCAAATCTGGGCAAACACCACAACGCCACAGATAAAACCCACCATTCCAGATAGTAGCTGGCATCAATGGGTTGGATTTACCCTTTAGGATTTCCTGGTACTGTGCCAGCAGTTTAGTGGTTGACTCAAACGGTAAGTCCTTGCCAGGCAAACCGTATTCACTCGGATGGAGTAGCAGACGTTCAAACCCTTGACTGGATGATGGTTCACTAATGGCTATGATGGCAGTGCGATCGCGTGGTAAGTCACAGCTACCCTCTAAGCCTTTGACAAAGGTAAAATTCTTGACCAGACGCAGCTGAGATGTCTGTCTAAACAGGATTTCTGTAGGTGGATGAACATACCCGGCAACATGATGAGTCTCTCCTCTATAGGCAGACCACAGGAGTTCCATGGTTGCTATCGGTGGACGTTTACCGATTTGGTCGCGGTAGGAAACTAACTGATCAGCTTGGGGAAAATGCTGGGGTAAATAGATAAATCCTAAGCCAGTTGTCTCCAATACTTGTTGCACCTGGGGCATAGAAAGTTGGGAGAAATCCATTCCCAATCCCTGCCAAATCTCAATCAAGGGGACTCCATACTTAGTGGGCATACAATCTCCCCCATGCATGACCACAGGTACCCCAGCAGTAGCTAAGACTAAGGCGGTCAGGGGTGTGACTGGTGCAGTACGGTTTCGTCCATCATAGGGTGTTCCTAACACTGTAATCCCCAGGGATGGAGAAGAAGAAAGTGACCGAGAGGCATCTTGCCCATGGTTGATGTCCCAGGGGTGTAACCTTGGTCCAAGTTGGTCATAAGCATCCAACATTCCTGCCAGTTCTTCACTGGTCGGTCGTTTGATGCGGTGGGCAATCATAAATGCTCCAATTTGCGCTGGTGTAGCCTCTTGTGTCAACATGAGGCGGGTTGCAGTGGTGGCTTCCTCACGAGTTAAGGCTTTCCCAGTGTGTACACCACTGCCCACTTTCTTTAATAATTCCCTGAAGGCATTACTCATTGGCGATTAGTCCAAAGCTGGAAACAGTGATCAAGCTTGAGCAAGGGCTGGCAGCTGGAGGTTCCAAGCCTGAACTGTTGGCATGTCCAGCTGACGCACCAGTTGACAAAAATGCTGAATTGGTGGAATGTCTAAGCGATCGCGAGTCGTGACTAAGACCACTTGACGAGTCCACTTGGAATCCAAGGCCGAGAGGTTACCAACTAGTTTGTTGGAGCTAGCCACGGATTCTGGTAGTTTTTCTAGGGTACGCACAGCCAGAGTAGAGTCTTCCTGTACATTGATCAGGGCTGATTTGGGCAATAGGGCAATCAATTCTCCTTGGCGCACTACTCCTTGGAATGCTTCTAGGGTATTTAACTCCATAACTGCCCGCAAATTAGCCCCTAGGCGGGAAAACTGCTGTTGTACTAAACGTTGCATCCCGTAGCCACTTTTAAAGACTGCTTGTGGGTATTTAATCAGTTCTGACCAGGGCACTGGTTGATAGTTGACTAAGGGATGGTCTGATGCCATCAGGACTTCGATGGGCTCTTCGTAGAGTATCTCAACTACCATCTCTGAACTAGTGGTCAAAAAGCGATTGTTCATCACAATTGCTACATCCACTAGACCATCTCGCAGTACCTTCAAAGAGCGATCGCTTCCGAGGGCCGTCACTCGTAACTGCACTTGAGGATAGGCCTGACAAAATTGCCTTAAGATCGGTGGCAAGTAGTGAGCGCAGACTGATTGGATTGCCGCTACACACAATTCTGGCTGCTTCCCTGCGATCAAATCTGCTAATTCTTGGGTAGCAGTTTGCCACTCTTGACAGATTTTACGAGCACGGGGTAACAGCTGTTCCCCTGCAAGAGTCAACTTGGCGTGAGCAGTGCGATGAAACAGTGGCATACCCAGATAGCTTTCCAGAGACTGAATTTGTCTACTGATAGTCGATTGTGTTACGCCGCATTTTTGTGCCGCTTGTCCAAAATTACCTGTCTGGGTGACTGCCAGAAATGCCTGCAACTGCTCAATCCGCATGATTTGTTTAAGGTGTATGAGGTTTCATCATAATTAATTGAACATAGTAGATTTTTTGAGGAACTTCGGTAGAATTTGATACATTGACGCTTTCCGATTTAACTAGATCCATAACTCAACTAATGTAATCTAATAAACCTAAGTACACCAATTTCAAATGGGACAGTTACGGTGAAAGGAGAACAGGGCGCTTTGGATCCGTCAACAATCCAGGATGTTAAGAAAGTATAAATAAATAGATCAATATATAGCAGTTCTCAATTGGGTGAGTTACTTTCGTTCTGGGTTTTAGGGAGTCGGGAGTCGGGAGTTGGGAATCGGGAGATAGGTAAATGGGCATAGGTGGAGTGGTAAAAAATCCTGTGTACCTGATCAGTATGAGAATTGCGAACGCGCCCCGCGTGACCAAACGCGATGGACTTCGTCCCGCTTTGCTGCGAAGCGCGTGGCCTTTTGGCCAAGGTCAATCGCGAAGCGGTTCCAAAGGAACATCGCGTTTCCTAGTCTACTGACCTACACCAAAATTTTGGCGTTGCTTAATAATGGAATGATTTTAAGAGTGATTAGGTGCGCGCCTCCAAGGCCGGGTTCCCCGGCCTTGGGTCGCACCTGTGGAACTGGCATCAGGCGTGGAACTGGCATCTTGTGTAGAACTGGCATCTTGTGTAGAACTGGCATCTTGGTAGAACTGGCATCTTGGTAGAACTGGCATCTTGCCAGTTTCAATATATTTTGGGGCGGGCAGGATGCCCACTCTACGAATATTCATTCAAAGATGTCGCACCTGTGGAATAGGCATCAGGCGTGGAACTGGCATCTTGTGTAGAACTGGCATCTTGTGTAGAACTGGCATCTTGGTAGAACTGGCATCTTGGTAGAACTGGCATCTTGGTAGAACTGGCATCTTGGTAGAACTGGCATCTTGGTAGAACTGGCATCTTGGTAGAACTGGCATCTTGCCAGTTTCAATATATTTTGGGGCGGGCAGGATGCCCACTCTACCAATATTCATTCAAAGATTCAGCAACGCCAAAATTTTCTCAACCACTCACTTACCACAATCACAATATAAAGTCAATACTTATTTAATATAAGTTTTACTTATTTACATTATTTAATAACCTGAGGTGAAATTACTCGCAAAACCCTTTACAAAACTAAATATATTGCTTAATATATATACATGAAGGCACAAACAAGCCGGACGAACCTCGATAACTTCATATTCATACCCGCAATCATAAGAACATGACTACTGTATTACAGCAGAGCAACACCTCTGTGTGGTCTCAGTTCTGCAATTGGGTCACCTCCACCAACAACCGCCTCTATGTAGGTTGGTTTGGTGTATTAATGATCCCAACCCTGCTAGCTGCTACCACCTGCTTCATCATTGCATTCATCGCTGCTCCTCCTGTGGACATTGATGGTATCCGCGAGCCTGTTGCTGGCTCCCTGATGTACGGAAACAACATCATCTCTGGTGCTGTTGTTCCTTCTTCTAACGCCATTGGCCTACACTTCTACCCAATCTGGGAAGCTGCTTCCCTAGATGAGTGGCTCTACAACGGTGGTCCTTACCAGTTGGTAGTGTTCCACTTCCTGATTGGTGTATTCGCCTACATGGGTCGTGAGTGGGAACTGAGCTACCGCTTAGGTATGCGTCCTTGGATCTGCGTCGCTTACAGCGCACCGGTTGCAGCTGCTAGCGCCGTATTCTTGATCTACCCAATCGGACAAGGTTCTTTCTCCGATGGTATGCCTCTAGGTATCAGCGGAACCTTCAACTTCATGTTCGTGTTCCAAGCTGAGCACAACATCCTGATGCACCCCTTCCACATGCTAGGTGTAGCCGGTGTATTCGGTGGTTCTTTGTTCAGTGCAATGCACGGTTCTTTGGTAACCTCCTCCTTAGTACGTGAGACTACTGAAACTGAGTCTCAGAACTATGGTTACAAGTTCGGTCAAGAGGAAGAAACTTACAACATCGTGGCAGCTCACGGCTACTTCGGTCGTTTAATCTTCCAATACGCTTCCTTCAACAACAGCCGTTCCTTGCACTTCTTCTTGGGTGCATGGCCTGTAATCGGCATCTGGTTTACTGCGCTGGGCATCAGCACCATGGCATTTAACCTGAATGGCTTCAACTTCAACCAGAGCATCATTGACTCACAAGGTCACGTGATCAACACCTGGGCTGATGTACTAAACCGCGCCAACCTAGGTTTCGAGGTAATGCACGAGCGTAACGCTCACAACTTCCCTCTAGACCTAGCTGCGGCTGAAGCTACTCCAGTAGCTTTGACTGCTCCAGCAATCAACGGTTAATCTCAACTTGGCTTAATCTGCTAAGTTAAAAAAAAGCGCTCTCTTTTTGGGGAGCGCTTTTTTTTATTGACAAATTGCTCAAAATATTTATACCTGAGCTTTAATCCCGACGCTCACCAACCATGTATAGAGCGCCGGACGTCGAGCCTAAAGTTTAAAAGGTGAAAGTGGTTCTGAGGGTACCGATCACCACGTCATCATTGTCAGAACTTTGGTTAGGATTCAAAAGCCAAACTACACCAGGAGTAACGGAGATGTTGTTGTTGAGTTTATACTTATAGAACGCTGAAACCTGGTAGGCAAAATCATTGTCAAAGTCACTGTTGCCATCATCTAAATCCAGTCCTCTGAGGGTTGGTGCCGCACCACCAAAAATTCCGGCCAGATTACCTTTTTTGCCCAAATCGGGGAAAGCGATACCAGCAGCAAAGTTCCAAATTTCCGCATCACCCAAGCCAATCAACTCAGCATCGGTGTAGCCTGCCCAGCCATTGAGTACGATGTTGGGGGTAAGTCTCAAAGAGGTTTGAACACCGAAAGAGTTACTTTCCACTTTTGCGCTATTAAAGTCAACCGTGCCTAAACTGGTAGCATTCCCCAAGGCTGCTGGATTGAGATTAGCCAGAGCCGTACCAGTACCCCCTAGAATTAAACGGGGTCGTCCATCAGCATTATCTTCGTAACCCCGAATGTAGGTGAATCCAACTTTGAAATCACTACCATAAACCAACTGAGCGATCGCAGAAAAGTTGCCATTGAATAGACCCTGGCCTTCTTGAGGATTGCTAGCGGTGTTGGAGATGTAACCTAAATCAATCCGAACATCCTTGATGGGCTTGATGGCAAGAGCAGCCCCAGCACCGAATGGCCCAATCCGATAGATGGGATTACGTTCAGCAAAACGGGTAATAGCATTGGAACCACCAGCACGACCTTCAAAGAAAGGGTTAACGGTATCGACGTAATAGTGATGCAGTGCTCGGTTAGCCAACAGTTGAACCGTTACTTTATCCCCTAGGGGGAACTTATAGCGCAAGATATCAATAATAACGTCATTACCGCTCGGTCCATCGTAGGTAAAGCGACCTTCTTGAGTTCCGGCCAGTTCACCACCAGCCCCTGTGATCAAAGTTGGGGCATCCCCAGCCTGGAGACGGGTTTGGAGCATGTCCTTACCGGTAAAACTGGTTAAGAAGTTGAGACGAGTCCGGTTGTGAAAAACGGTCTGAACATCATCAGCATCCCCTCCAAAGGCATCAGCTAGAGCAAAGATCACCTCACCCTTGAGTTTAGTGGTAGTGGAAAACTGATGGTCTTCTAAGAAGGCTACTCGTCCTTCTAGGTTATCTACTCGTGCCCCTAGGGTAGCCAGTTCTGTTTCAAACTCCTGTATTAACCGTTGTAGACCTTCTAAGTCCTCACGGGTGATAAAATCTCCAGTAACGCCCCCCAGTAAACGCTCAATCTGGTTCAAACAGGAATTCAAACCAGCAGCAAATTCGTAGCGAGTCAAGGCTCGGTTACCTCGGAAGGTAGCATTAGGATAACCAGCAATACAGCCGTAGCGTTCTACCAAAGAGCGTAATGCTTCATAAGCCCAATCTCCAGGGGAAACATCTCTGAGTTGAGACACATTAGTGACTTGTTCCATGGAGTCATCTTCTACAATCTCTCCATTTAGTTGAGAAACACCAGTCACCGGTCCCATCAAGTCATCTTCTGCAGTTTCCCCATCACCGTATGAGGTAACTGATTCTATAGCAGAATCACTATTGGAATTACTGATATCAACCGTATGCCCAGTAGAGGCATCAGCCACTAATGGTAGATCAGAGGGAAGAACAGACTGAGTTAGGGAGGTGACGTCAGGGAGTGCTTCTACCGTCAGGGCTTCTACTGTAGTGCTAGGGTTGACAGCGGATTCTTGAGAGATTGTCTCTTCTGGCAAAGCTTCCTCAGTTGCTGCTACTGCTGAGGATGAAATCAATAGGGTTGCCCCAACAAACAAGGTGGGCGACTTTAGCACAGAGAGCCACAAATTTTTTGATCTGTTCACAGGGTTTCCTCACACTCAATCAGGGTTTTGATAGGTGCGCTTTCCGCATCTAATTATTAAATTCGCCACGGGTCGCACCTCTGGATAAAGTCAACAGGACTACCGTCTCTTCTCAGGTGTGTTACTAATTCATGACAAATTGATGACAATATGGCACACAGAGATAACAGATCAGGAAATACCAGCTTCAGAATTCTGGTAGTTCTTCTGCTCATCTCCCGATCCCGTCATGGTCATTTGTCCTGACTTAGTCTCATTTGAGCCCTTTTTGATCAGTTTTTGATCAAGGGATAGTTTAAGAGACGATTAACTTTACCGATTTAAGAATTACCTTGGATGGAGGTTTTGTTTGTATTTTTTAATACAAAAAATTTTGGCTTTATGGGATTAGAGCATAGTATCGATGTAATTATGACAATAAAATCCGATATTAAATCGGGTTTAACCGCTGTAATCCAAATTTTTGATATATTATAAAAATTTATTTTAATTAATACTATTATAAGTAACAATAAACAATTATCAAATTGGGGAATCGGGAATCGGGAATCGGAACCCACCCCTAACCCCTCCCAGGAGGGGAACGGGAATCGGGAATCGGTAATCGGTAATCGGGAAACAGACTCAGGTGTGGGGTCTGGGTTTGGGGAGTAACTGGCGTGGCCATTGCCAATGCGATCGCATTAGCCAAGGGAACCGGGAATAGGCAAGCTAGCAACAGGGAATAGAGAAACAGGCGGAAGTGAGTTATGCGTGAGTTGTACTTGAGTTGGGCTAACTCACAAGCAAAGAGGGCTTACGCCCTCTGATTTTTGGTCAATATAAAAATTGAATATAGTTTGGCTAGTATACTTAGAGTGTACCACTTTTTTTGAGCGAGCGATTAAGTGGAGAGCTAAGTAATGACATTTATCAGCCCCAAATTTTCTGAGCATAATATGGTAAAATCTCATTTTTATTTACGATAATATAGCACCAACATTAGCTATATATAAAATTACTAACCTCTTATAATCATGCACTTTTATGGCCGCTAAGGACTTTTACCATGAAGTAGTCAAAACAGCTCTCAACAAGGACGGTTGGACTATTACTCATGACCCTCTAGTTCTAGAACTATCATCTGGTCGTCTTGAGGTAGACTTAGGAGCAGAACGTTTAATTGCTGCTCAAAAAGATCAGAGGCGAATTGCTGTAGAGGTCAAGATTTTTTTAGCACCTTCTACTACCTCAGAATTTCACACTGCACTCGGACAATTTATGAATTATCGCGTTGTTTTAAAGGTAAAAGAGCCAGGTAGAGTACTTTTTCTAGCCGTACCGAGTAAAGTATATCGCAACTTTTTTCTTGAGGAGCTAGGACAGTTAAGCGTAAAAGAGTACAAGGTAAAACTAGTAGTTTTTGACCCAGACGAGGAGGTAGTTGTACAGTGGAACGATTGAACCAGTATCGGCAATGGATTCAGCAGGTTTTAGATCGACATAAACAGTTTGTACCTTCTTATGGTGAGATTGAACAATTTACAGTTTTTGACCACAACGATGATCATTACTTACTAGTAACAGTTGGCTGGGAAGGTGACCGCCGAGTTTGTGGTTCGTTGATCCATATTGATATTAAAGGAGGAAAAATCTGGATTCAACATGATGGTACTGAGGTGGGTGTAGCCAATGAGCTCGTAGAATTAGGAGTACCTAAGTCAGAAATTGTCATCGGTTATCATGACCCCAACGCACGTAAGTTGACAGAATTTGCAGTAGGATAAAAGGTGAGTTATGCCTGAGTTGTACCTGAGTTGGGCTAAGTCACTAGGAAAGAGCGTTATAGTTTGAGTAGCTCATCTCACCTAGACCATGCCACGCTCACTTAGAGTTCGCCCAGAGTATATTGACCAGGTCAAACTAGCGGTTCAACGCAACGGTTTTCCTCGCCAGAAAGACTTAGCTGACGAGTTATTGATATCTCTATCAACCGTCAGTAATTATCTCAATGGGAAAGCTGTAGATAACCTGAATTTCAAAGAAATTAGTGAAAAACTGGGGCAAGACTGGAACGCCATAGCATTCTTTGACGAAAATACTAATGATACGTCAGCCCATGGAACAATAAACTCAGAGGTAGTGATCACACACTGCCCTGAAGAAGACTCTTCATTGATTTATGTCCAACGTCCTCCCATTGAACAGTCTTGTTATCAAGCCCTTTTAGGTCCCGGTGCGTTGGTCAGGATTAAAGCCCCGAGGCTGATGGGGAAGACATTGCTCATGGTGAGAATGTTGGATCAGTTTGCGGAGAAGGGCTACCGAAAGGCGTATGTAAATTTCCACTTAGCCCATAGCAATGACTTGACCGATGTCGATCGATTGTTCAAGTGGTTTTGTATCAGTGTTGGCCAAACCTTGAAGATACCGAATCGGTTAAGAGACTATTGGGATGAAGACTTTTCCACCGCTAAGGTGGATTGTACCGAATACTTTGAGAACTATCTTCTGCCTGAAGCTGGCGCTCCCGTGGTTTTATGTCTGGATGAAGTAGACCGAGTTTTTCCCTACCCTGAGGTAGCTTCAGAATTTTTGGGATTGCTGAGGGCGTGGCACGAACGGGGGAAAGTGGAACAGGTCTGGAAACGGTTGCGGTTGGTGGTTGTCCATTCCACAGACGTTTATATTCCCCTCAATATTAATGAATCCCCGTTTAATGTGGGAGTGCCCATTGAATTACCAGAATTTACCCCCCAACAAGTCCAGGAATTAGCCCGACAACATGGACAGGATTGGAGTGAATCCCTTGTGGAGCAACTGATGGGGATGGTGGGAGGTCATCCTGATCTGGTACAGCAAGCCTTATCTCACTGCCAAATAAACGGTAATGACTCCCTAGCGCAACTGTTGCAAGCCGCTCCTACAGATGCTGGCATCTACGCTAACCACCTGCGACATTTGTGGCGGATGCTGCAACCACACCCAGACTTGGCCAAAGCACTGTTACAGGTCATTGATGCTAACGCTCCTGTGCATCTGGACTTGATCGCAGCCTATAAGTTGTACAGCATGGGGCTAGTGAAAAAGCAGGGCAATCAGGTCAGGCTCAGTTGTAATTTATATCGACAGTATTTTAGAGACCGCCTTGGAGAACTGCTATGAGTACAGGAGCCTATCAGGTTGGGGGATGCCTACCACCGGATGCTACTACTTATGTGGTGCGTACCGCTGATGGGGAACTTTATCAGCAGTTGCTGGCTGGAGAGTTTTGCTATGTGTTGAATTCCCGCCAGATGGGGAAGTCTTCCCTGAGAGTGCGAACCATGAAACGGCTGCAAAACCAGGGGGTGGCTTGTGCATCCATTGATATTACGGAATTAGGAACCCAACAGGTTACCCCAGAGAAATGGTATGGCGGCTTAACCAAAACCCTGATTAACCGATTCGGTCTACAAGAGAAATTATCATTTCGCAGCTGGCTCAATGAGCACAAAGATATTCCCCCAGTACAGCTTTTTCGGGAGTTTATCGAAGAGGTATTACTGATCCAAATTGCGGAAAGGATTGTTATTTTTATTGATGAAATTGATAGCGTTCTGCAACTAGCGTTTAAAGATGATTTCTTTGCCCTAATTCGAGCCTGTTATAACAAACGGGCAGAAAATTCTGCCTATAATCGGATCAGTTTTGTGCTGTTGGGGGTGGCGACACCAGGGGATTTAATAGCAGATAAAGACCGCACCCCGTTTAATATTGGACGAGCTGTTGAGTTACATGGCTTTCAACTCCATGAAGTTGAGCCGTTAGTCAAGGGATTGGAGGGACATGTCAGTAACCCCCAGGCTGTGATCGAGGAGATAGTAAAGTGGACAGGAGGACAACCGTTTCTTACTCAAAAGCTTTGTCAGTTGGTGGTGAGTTCTGGGTGTTGGGATCCCCCCCAACCCCCCTTAACAAGGGGGGAGAAGGAGAAGGTATGGATTGAGAAGGTGAGTTCTGGGTGTTGGGATCCCCCCCAACCCCCCTTAACAAGTTTCGATCCCCCCCAACCCCCCTTAACAAGGGGGGAGAAGGAGAAGGAATCGATTGAGAAGCCCTTGACAAGTTTGGATCCCCCCCAACCCCCCTTAACAAGGGGGGAGATGGAGAAGGAATCGATTGAGAAGCCCTTGACAAGTTTGGATCCCCCCCAACCCCCCTTAACAAGGGGGGAGAAGGAGAAAGCATGGATTGAGAAGCCCTTGACAAGTTTGGATCCCCCCCAACCCCCCTTAACAAGGGGGGAGAAGGAGAAAGCATGGATTGAGAAGTCCTTAACAAGGGGGGAGAGGGAGAAGGTATGGATTGAGAAATTAGTGCGATCGCATTTTATAGAGAACTGGGAAGCTACCGATGAACCAGAGCACTTGAAGACCATACGCGATCGCATTCTTTGTAATGAGCAACGGGCTGCCTATTTGTTGGAATTGTATCAGCAGGTGTGGCAGCAGGGGGAAGTTGTTGCTAATAACAGTTTTGAAGAGGGGAAGTTACAGTTATCTGGGTTAGTGGTCAAGCACAGACTTGGAACGTCTCCAGTGCTTAAAGTCTATAACCCGATCTACCGTGAAGTCTTTAATCAGGACTGGATTAACCAAGAATTAGCCCACTTACGTCCCTATTCCGAAGCCTTTAGGGCTTGGGTGGCCTCGGATTGTCAGGATCAGTCACTATTGTTGCGCGGTCAAACTCTAGAAAATGCTCAAGCCTGGGCAAAGGGTAAGAATTTAAGTTATCAGGATCAGCAGTTTCTGGCAGCAAGTGAGAAAAAGCAGATAGAGGAGCAAATAGCTCAAAAAGAACGAAATGCGGAATTAGAGAGAGAGAGGAAAGATAGGGAAGCTGCCCAGACGAGAAATCTGGTACTAACTGAGGCGAATCGGAAAGCGAAACGACGGATGCGTTTCGGATTAGGTGTGTTAATTTTAGCGTTATTGGGAGCTGGTATTTCTGGAATACTAACAGTAATTCTAGTAGTAGACGCGAATCGCCAGGTTGATTCTGCCAAGATAGAACTTAACCAGGTAAAGCAATAATTTCAAAATGTATCGCAGCTATCTGAACTAGCTGGAAAACTTTACAAAGCCAATAAGCGCTCTGAGGCAGAAAGAGCCAGAAAACAAGCAGCTCTATCCTTTGAGATTCAAGACTATGAACTCAAACAAGCTATGCTGATGAGCAATATTTCAATTGCTTATCAGCAACTTGAACAGTTTGATCAGGCAATGAATGCAGTTTCAGAGAGTTTGAAACGATTAGCAAATGCAGATAAGAGAAACTCTCTAGATTACTCAATCATTTTTGCCCAAGCTTTAACTACCAAAGGTCGTTTGCTGGCAGCTCAAGGAGATACTCAAAAAGCATCGTATGCTTACGCCAAAGCTTTTGATACTATCCAATCCTTAGGTAGGGATTTAACCAGGATAAATCCAGCTATAAAGGTTTATTTTGGAGAGATTGTAGAGAGTGTTTATCAGGAGTTTATCGGGTCACTTTTGGATTGTCAAGAAACTGGCTCTAACCAGCAAACTCTGATAAAAGTCCGTCAGGTTATTGAATCGCTCCATTTGACTCAACTCAATAACTTCCGTGAGATAGTTCCTTTGAATCCTAATCTAATCCAAATTGATCAGATTGATTCCCAAGCAGCAGTCATCTATCCTATTATTTTAGACGACCGCTTGGAAGTAATTCTTCACTTGCCCGGTCAACCATTGCACCGCTATTCACCACCTTTATCTCCAGAAGAAGAAGTTGAGGAAACGCTTAAGAATATGCAACGAGTATTATCGAGGCCATTCCGATCTGTGAAATCTTCTCGAAATCAAGTTTACGAATGGCTTATTAAACCAGCAGAAACTGAATTAGCTAAAAGCAGCATCAAGACTCTCGTATTTGTGCCCAATAGTGGACTAAGAAATATTCCTATGGCAGCTCTCTACGACGGTGAGCAGTATTTAGTAGAAAAATATGCTATTGCTGTCACCCCTGCTTTACAGATACTAGAGCCTCAGCCAGAACTACATAGATCTTTAAAAGCTTTGATTGCTGGAGTTTCTGAATCCCGCAAAGGCTATCCAGCATTACCCTTTGTTGAGGTGGAGCTAGAAAAAATTAGCTCAATCATACCGAGTTCAGTCCTACTCAATCATAGCTTCACTACTACAGCCCTCGAAAACGCACTTAACTCCTCTTCCTTCCCTGTAGTTCACTTGGCAACCAATGGAGATTTTTCTTCAGAAGATACATTTATATTGGCTTGGGACAAAAAAATTACAGCCAAGGAATTTGAGAAGTTACTGCGTTCAAGAGAACAGGAAAAATTCGACCCGATTGAATTACTTGTGCTCAGTAGTTGTGAAGGTGCTGTAGGGAATAATCAAACACCTTTTGGATTAGCGGGATTAGCCCTAAGATCTAGAGTCCGCAGTATCCTGGGCACTCTGGTGGATGTTAACGACGAACCCACTGCTGTGGTTATGGTTCGGTTTTACAAAGAATTCACTCAACAGAACGTTACCAAAGCTGAAGCCCTGCGCCGTGCTCAGTTAAGTGTTTTGAAAGACCCTAACTACGATCATCCCTATTACTGGGCACCCTTTGTTATAATCGGTGACTGGCGCTAAGGGGCTATGACTTAAGCAGTCAGCCGTCAGCCGAAGGCCTTTGGCCATGCTACGCGAACAGCCGTCAGCTAAAAGCTCACGCTACTTGAAAAGTCGCAAACCGCTAGAAGATATTATTAAGTAGAAGACATTATTAAATTTAAAAAATATAATTTCATGAAAACATTTACTGCAATTGTTGAGAGAGATTTAGATACCAATCTCTACGTTGGTTATATTCCAGGATTTAAAGGCGCACATTCTCAGGGAGAAACCTTAGACGAATTAAAGGAAAATTTGCGAGAAGTAATTGAAATGCTGCTAGAAGATGAAAATTTAACCTTTGAAACCGAATTTGTATGATAGTTACAGGGTTTTTCATAACTATCAGGTACACAGTATTTTTGGCTTGCTGAATCAAGCAATGAATAGGAGTAGAGTGGGCATCCTGCCCGCCCGAAAATAAGCATGAAACTGGCAAGATGCCAGTTCTACCAAGATGCCTATTCCACAAAACTCTTAAAATCATTCCATTATTAAGCAACGCCGTATTTTTTCCCGATTCCCGATTCCCGATTCCCGATTCCCGCCACACTAATCGGTGAATAGAGGCTCAGGGAAGTTAATTGATGATCGAATAAGATGGGGATAGAGGCAATCAGCCATCTGTGCTAGTTAATTGATGATCTTATTCAGGGGTTTGCTCAATTCCAGAGAAACGGTAATGCTAAAACTGCATTGTAGAGCCCTGATGTTTTTAACTTCAAGTTCTTTTAGCAGTTGTAGAACCCAGTGACATGGAGTATCAGCCACTGGATACTAACCACATTGCCTTGAGAGTCACAGAAAACAGACACAGACATATCAACGGCTACAGGTTTACCTTGCCGTGGACACAACACCACTTGCCAGTCCTTGAGCTGTTGCAATTCCTGGAGCTGGTGGAGTTGGTGGTGGAACCGATTAGACTCAGCGTCACTGATAAAGCTCATCAGCGGTTTACCGACCAGATAATACTGCTGTACGTTGAGTAGACTAGCCGCTGCATAGTTTGCTTCTTGGATAATTCCTTGACCATTGGTTACCAGGTAACCCTCCGGAGCCAATTCAAACAAATTATGGTAATGTTGTTGCTGTGCTTGTAACACAGCGTAAGCCGCTTGCAAAGCCTCATACTTCTCGCTGAGTTCCTCAAGACCCGTAGAGAGTTCCTCTAGAGCAGCATAGAGCAGCTCCGGCTGTAGAGAGGATTGCTTAGTATCTAGTGATTCAAGTTTGAGGCACTTTTGAGCTGGAATCTCGTGCTTGGTAAAGTCAAAGCCTGGATTTGTGTTCAGTGAACTCAGAAGTGCTTTGAATACGGGATCTTCGTTTATATTCACTCGTATTTCTCCATCCACAGAGCAAGTCTAGGAACAATTGAGGCTGGACTACTCAACGGCCTTCTGCCAAATCGTCCCCTAGGGTTCGCGAGTGTACTTGATGCTAGCAAATTTTTGTGGCAAAATCATGAAGCAAACGCCCAGAATTGGCTAATAAACCACGCTTGCTCCGCAATATCTTTGCTTTTTATTGATTTTTCTGTTTTCTCTATGGATGGCTCAGATCGGCTCTCCTCAATTAACGTCCACCTTAGGGATTTGAGTTAAGGGGTAGCCCACTTCTGAATCAAACCATAAGTATAGAGTATAGCACAAAAAAATGCAAGCGTTAGCAACGGTAGGCCCTGAAGGCTTGACGCACCTAGACTAATGGGAATTTACTGGGAATTTACAATCAAAATTTACAATGGGAATTTTTTCAGGGCTGCGATCGCATGCAAGCTCACGGAGTGATCTGAGTCTGCGACCAAGTCTTTGAGTAAGGGTATTGATTCAAATTGAGCTAATTGTCCTAGGGACATAGCTAGAGTTTGTTTGATTTGCTGATCTTCAGTAGCCAGTTGCCCTGATTGACAAAAGTCGATCAAAATATCAGCCGCTTTGGGTTTCAAATAGTCTGACTCTACCATCCCCAGGACGCTAATGATTTCCCGACAGACTGGTGTGGGTGCCTCCCTCAGCAATGCTTGTAACTGTTGTAGGGAATTGGTAGTAAACTCCCAACTGAAAGCACGGACAATCTCGATTTGTAAAGTGATTGGTGTAGGTGGTGACTGGAGTGCCTTAACTAACGCTTGATGGGCGTCCAAGGTAGCTAAACGCCCGAGTGCGATCGCAGCTTGGTGGCAAACCTCCAAATTCAGGTCATAAAGCAATGGTTTAATCCGCTTGACTAGATCTAAATCTGGCAACAGAGTGCGTAGTAACCCTAGACCAATCACCGCTTCTTTCCTCACCGCTGCCACATTATCGCTTAAGGCGTTCAGCAGGACTGGAGTAATTGAAGGTGAGCGAAAATTACTGAGGGTTTCAATAGCAGTAGCCCGTATTTCCCAGCTGGGGTCATTAACCACACTCAGCAATGGCTCAATAACTTCCGGACGATGAATATGAGCCAGGGCTTGCACTGCCAATAATCTGGCCTCTGGGGATTCTGGAAAACGGCTTAAAGCCGCCACTGCTGAAGTCCCAATGTTGGCCAGTGCTTCAGAAGCCATATAGGCTAACTCTTCATCCTCACCATCCTTCAGCAATTTGACTAACACCATCACAACTGCCGGGTCATCAAACTGACCTAAGATTCGACCAGCAAACCAACGGACTTCCAAATCTAGTGCTTCATCTTCTAGGATGCTGATTACCGGAGCAATAACAGCTTTCCCCAGTTTTGGTAGCACCTTTACTAAATCCCATTTTTCTTGAAAATCCCCACTCTTGAGCACCTGTAATCCCAGACTCAAGGCTAGCTGAAACTCTTCATCATTTAACCGCTGCTGTGTCTGACCATTTTTCCCTAAGGACAACTGCTGAAGATGGTGAGTTAGTAATGAAAAATTTTCCTGCTGTCCAGCAAGACTGGCTTGTTTTAAAATGTTCAGCATTGTTTAATCGTTGCCTCACGGCAATAAAAAATTAACTGCATCAACCAAATTAAGTGCATTTGACTACTATCTCGATCACAGAGGAGACTGATCCGACGAACAGCTGATTTTCCGACCCGAATATCGGACTCTAATTTAAGCGTTCTCCAACAAAAGCCTAATTATCAAATCGAAAATGTATTACATGCAATAGTTTAATGCATACTATTCATTTTTATAAATTATTTGTAACCAAAGCTACGATGTTTCCCAATTGTGAAACCTATCGTTAGATATCGATATGGACTATTGATCTAATCACATCGACTTAGTCAGTTAGTCAGTGGGAACCTTACACAGTTAGACATCTTTACATCCTGCCTGGTGGGAGGTTATCTCCACTGGGCATCTACCTTTAGCGGATGTCAAGCTCTCAACCTCAATAACCCCAACCCAGAAGTGGGCTTAAGTAATTATCGGGTGCTGGGTGCCAAACTAACAGTTAAATCCCATGTAAATAACATGTAAATCACACGGAGTAATATAGAACAATGTCTTTACAAGTTGAACTATTAGAACAAAGCTTTGATCAGGTTAAGCCTCGCGCTACAGAATTTGTAGCCAGCTTCTACGAAAATTTATTCACCGATTATCCAGCCGCCCAGCCTCTGTTCGATACCACAGATATGGTGGCGCAACAGAAAAAACTGCTGGCTTCCTTGGTACTGGTAGTAGAAAATCTACGCAAACCAGATACCCTCGGTGCAGCCCTCAAAGGACTAGGAGCGAGACATGTTAAGTATGGAGCGCTGCCAGAACATTATCCATTAGTGGGCAATAGCCTCCTAAAAACCTTTGAGCAATACTTGGGTGCGGATTGGACACCAGAGGTCAAGCAAGCCTGGGTAGATGCCTACGGAGCCATTACCACCATCATGTTGGATGGTGCGGATTATTCCTCTGAAGAAGTGGAGTTAGATTCCCCAAAACCAGAGGCGACAACAGCCAGCCCCCAACAGTATGAGGTGCCAGAAAGCAAAATTAACTGGCCATTATTCGGTGGAGTGTTTGGAGCTGGTGCAATTGTTACCCTGATCCTGGCCATGCTCTTGTAAGCCATGGGGTTGTAAATAGTTAAAAATAAATGGCAAGCAATCTAGGTAAGTTTTTTAAGCCCACTATTCTCCAATCCAAGGTAGTCATCATCGGTGTGATGGTGATCCTACTAACGTGGTTAACCGCTGCCTTCGCGTTAGATCATCGCAGTGTGTTCCTTCCTGGCACTACCTCGGAGGGGCATGTTTTGTTTGAGGTCTCCTGTAACTCTTGTCATGAAGGGTTTAAACCGGTCACCAACGAAACCTGTATGCGCTGCCACGAAGCCGAAATGGCAGCAGATGCTCACGGAGCTAAAAAGTTCCGTGACCCCCGTTGGGCTGAACTCTTAACCAAGATAGATGTACTGACCTGTACTGCTTGTCATAACGAACACGTCCATATTTTTGGGCGAGGAGTTCACCTCAAGCCAGACCTATGTATGGCTTGCCATGAAGGCATCATCACCGGTGACTTAGCCAGTCATACAGGATTTACTCGGGATGGTTGCTGGACCGCAGGCTGTCATAACTTCCACGACCACCGCTCCATCTCCACAGGATTCCTGCGTCAGAATATCGATCAGTTGCCGATGTTGCCAGAACCTATACTGTTGGAGCGGACAGTTACTGGGGAATTAGAAGAAGCGCCTACTCCCGATTTAGGTGAAGAATTCCTGGGGAGCGAGTCATGAAAAAACTGATTGCCATTGTACTCGTCCTAATTGGGTTGGTATTGGTCAGCGCTATCCGAGGTAACGCAAACAACGTTATTGATGTAGCCAATGGGGGTGTGCCCAAAGACGCCGCTGCATCGCTTTCCCAAGCGGAATTAGTTGAGATTAATCAGTTGTGGCAAGGCAGTGCTCATGCCTTAGCAGACGTTAACTGCTCTAGCTGTCACCAAGACTCTGAAACTAAAGAATTAGTGGTTAAACCAACCCAGGAAAGTTGTCAAAGTTGCCATGAGGTAGCGGTTGAGACCTTTCTGTATGGTAAGCATGGCATTCGGATCTCAGAAGGACTATCTCCCTTGACACCAGCAATGGCTCATTTGCCGATGAAAGAGTCAGCGATGGACAAGCAAATGAACTGCAACAGCTGTCACAATGTCCATTCTGTAGATACCTGGCAAGCCTCTGTAGATTCCTGCTTGACCTGTCATAATGACAGCCACTCCCTCAACTATCAAAACTCAAAGCATGCCCAACTATTTGCTGACCAAGGCACCTTACCCAGACCCAATGGTGAATCGGTGACCTGTGCTAGCTGTCATCTACCTCGTCAGCAGCTGGAAAATACAGAAAACACAATTGTCGTTAATCACAACAATACGTTTACTCTTAAACCACGCGATCGCATGGTTAAGGAAGTTTGTATGAACTGCCACAGCGTCGAGTATAGCTATAACAGCATCTTCGACGATGAGCTAGTGGAGGAAAACTTTTCTCAACCTCCTACCCTGAAGCTAGAAACCTTTGATCTAGTTCGTGCATTTGAGAAGAAACGGTCGAGTAACGCTGAAGAGTAGTAAAAGCTACTAATTAACGCTACTAATTAACGCTACTAGTAGTTAAAGCTACTAATTAACGCTACTAGTTAACGCTACTAGCTAACGCTAATCATTAAATTAGCGCTAGTCATAGCCATGTTATAGCTACGTCATAGTAATTAAATAGAACGAGAGGAAACACGAAATCATGGCAATCAATACATTGCTACATCGCATGAAAACCAAAGCTGTAGGCTTAATTGCCTTAGGTTTAGCGATTTGCGTCACTGTTGTAGCTTGTGGCGGCGGTTCCAGTCAGCAAGCTGGAGGTGTTGCTCCAGAACTAGTTGTGGATTATATCCATACCGTGCTGTTAGCAGACCGCACCGCTTACACCAAGCACGTCATTAACCGCTTGAAGAAATTAGAAGGCAAAGACAAGCCAAAGGGAGTAGTTGATGCTGAAGCCACTGAAGGTTGGCAACAAACTGGTGGTATTCCGCTACCAGCTCAGATGTTCCGTCTAGGAGCAGAGATTGCTGCTGACAACGGAGAGTTTACCTACGGCTTAATTTCCCCTTGGAATATCAACGATAACCAAGCGCCAAAATCTGAATTTGAAAAGAAAGCGATGGCAGAAGTGGTTGAAACTGGTGAGCCTTACAAAGACTATCAAGAAATTGCTGGTACAACCTATTATTCTGCCGTCTACCCTGATAAAGCTGTGGCTGAAGCCTGTATCACTTGCCACAACACCCATCCTGTACACAAAGAGCGCTATCCCGACAAAGTCTTTGAGATGGGCGAAGTCATGGGTGGCATAATCATTAATCTGCCTCTAAAAGGCACCTAATTTTTAGGGGAAATGTTTAAGCGATCAGCTATCAGCTATCAGCTATCAGCTATCAGCTATCAGCTATCAGCTATCAGCTATTAGCTATCAGCTATCAGCTATCAGCTTATGCCCTACGCCCACGCTACGCGAACAGCTATCAGCTATCAGGCATGACTGACTGCTGACTGCTGACTGCTGACTGCTGACTGCTGACTGCTGACTGCTGACTGCTGACTGCTGAAAAAATAGGTTTAACCGAAAAGCCACTATGTTATGAAGCCCAAATTTTCTACCTTAATCATCCTCACCTTCATCTGTGTGGTAATTCTGACTCCCTTTGCCCTCAGTCCCCTTTATCTACCGATGCTGCGGGACAATTATTTTAAATGGTATCAGCTTTTACAAGGGGAACTTTATAAGCAAATTACCGGCTATCTATCCCTAGCCTTTGTATTGTTTGAGATGGTACTAACGGCTAGAAAGCGTAGTCGTGGCTGGATGATTAAGTTGACTATTCCTGGTTCTATGCAGCTGTGGCGGAGTTTACATATCTTTTTGGGAGTCGCCCTTTTAGGAACAACATTAATTCATACCATTGGGGCGACGGGTAAGAATTTTAATTCTATATTTTTGTGGCTATTTTTTGGTGTAACCCTATCGGCTCTAGTCGGTGTTGTGGCGGAAACCGGGGTGCTAGAATCTCCTAGAAAATATTTTGGTTGGGTGCCAGCAAAGGATGGCATTGGCAGTATTCTACCGGGTATATCTAAAGGCCCCCTAATTCGTAATCTACGCTCTATCTGGCTATCCACCCATATATTCCTAGTCAGTGTCTTCTTTGTGATGCTAGGATTTCACATATTTTTAGCCTATTACTATCAATGAATAGGGAATAGGGAACAGGGAATAGGGAATAGGGAATAGGGAATAGGGAATAGGGAATAGGGAATAGGGAATAGGGAGCAGGCAACAGTGGCGTAGGGTGTGTTAGGGACGGGCTCGCCAAGACACAAGCCATAGCAAGTGTTGGTAAAATCCGTCCCGTAACGCACCACCGCGTCAAATAGCATGCATTGAGATGCACCCTATTGGTAAATGCTATATCAATAAATATAGCGTTTCCTAGTATAATCAGGTATATCTTTTTATTCGCTGCTCCCTGCTCCCTGCTCCCTGCTCCCTGCTCCCTACAACCCAGGAATTTAGACATCACCCAATTGAGAAATACTATAATGAATAGTGAGAAAGGAAAACTCAGGGCAAAACTCAGCATTGTTGTAGGAATAATCACTGTTGTATTCGCAGCTGGAACATTTTTCCTAACTCGTTCTGATCTATCTATCCTTAGCACTTCCACCGTGCCTGGGTTAGCTCTAATCAAAACAATGGCAAAGCAATCCCTACCTTATGAAGTTGCTTTGAGCAATAATAAGCCCACTTTAATAGAATTTTACGCTGACTGGTGTAACACTTGTCAATCCATGGCTCCCATCCTAAACAAAGTACACCAGCAGTATGGAGAAAGTGTCAATTGGGTGATGCTAAATGTAGATGACACCCAGTGGGCTAAACCGATTGAAAAATACAGAGTGACTGGTGTTCCTCAATTCACATTTATAGACAGTAATCAGAAAGAGACAGAAATCCTAGTTGGCAAAATCCCTGAAACAATTATCACTAAAGTGCTGCAAAATCTATTATCCTGAAAACAGGATTACCAGAGGTTAGAAAGTAGCAGGTTAGAAAGTTACAGGTTAGAAAGTTACAGGTTAGAAAGTTACAAATTATTAAACCTTAAACAAACCAACTTTAACCCTTCAACCCTTCAACCTTAAACCTTAAACCTTCACCCCTTAAACCTTCAACCTTTAACAACACAACTTTCAACAACACAATTAAACAATATCTGTCTAGAAAGCTGCCAACTTTAAGATACCGATATCAAAACCATGAGACATTACTGCACTAGTTAAATCTGCGCCATTGAGATTAGCACCACTCAAATCCGCTCCACGCAAATCGGCTTTGTGTAAGTTAGTTTCAGTCAAATTTGCCTTGATTAAAGTAGCTGCAGTTAAGTCTATCCAACTGAGGTTAGCTCTAGTCAGGTTCGCTTCGGTAAGGTTAACTCCTTCTAAGATAGATACATAAAGCTGAGCCCCACTGAGATTTATCCCCTCAAGATCTACCCAACTCAACATTTCCTCACTCAGATTTATGCCCTGAAAATCCCGTTCTCCCCTAGCATATCGCTTCAGTACTTCCTCAGGATTGGTTGTGGTAAGTTGGCTAGATGGACTAGTGTACAACAGCATAGATAACCTCAAACGTGATCTGGATTGGGTCTGGTGTTAGTCACAATTCCTTACAGATGAGAAATTATAGACAGACCGTGATATGGCCAGTATCGAAGTATGATGTTAGCGATCGCGTTTACGCAACCGTTTAGCAATGTCTAAGTTAGTAGACTATTAGTAGACTAATTGAGTACACCTTTAAGATTAAAAACTTGATATAGTGGTTTTCATAGTAATCTGGTACACAGGATTTTTGACCACTTGCGACTTTGATATTACCTATTACCGTTTTCCCATTCCCTATTCCCTAAAATACCAAAGTTATTGTGTACCTAACCTATTTTAGAACTGCTATATATGCTTGAGAATACCTTTAAATTTATTGGCTCGATTAAACTAGCTGTCCCTTTACTTAGTATGATTGTCGCTATCTTAATGGGGGCGACGTTTTACGAATCTCAGGTCGGGTCAACTACCGTGCAACAAGAGATTTACAAAAGTCCGTGGTTTGGAGCCTTAATGTTCCTACTAGCCCTCAACTTAGCGGTCTCAGGTCTGTATCGCTATCCCTGGCGAGGTGCGCGTAAAATCGGCTTTGCTCTGACCCATCTTGGTATCATCGTAATTATCGCTGGTTCAGCGGCTGTAATCCACTTAGGTGTAGAGGGTATGTTACCTTTGCGCACCGATATGGCTTCGAGCAATCAGATTCGGGTTGAAGGGGAATTGTTAGAAGTGATGACACCATCATCAGAGTTGCAGCAGGCTGATGTATTGATCAAGCCAGATGGTTCAGTCATCCCCAAGCAAATTGGTAAACTGTCTTTGCTAGGCTACAGCGACAACACCATCAAAACAGTAAGTTTTACCGAAGGGGATAATTCAGCAGTAGATAATCCAGCAGTGCGATTACGCTTGAAAAGCGATCGCATGGGGCAAACCCTAGAGCGCTATTTAGCTGTAGCCCCAGTAGCCTATAGCAAAGTCGGGATTGGGCCAGCTGAATTAGAAATTATTCAGGTAGATACGGTAGCGACAGGAAAAGGCAAATCTCTGCTATCCCCCCCTGAAGAACAAAACTTGAGTCCTTGGGGAAGCATCGAGGTAACGTCAAAAGAAAGGGAAAAGATAGATACAGAGATTATCGATATAAAAGAAGCTCTGTCATCCCAAGCCCCAGACTCCTCAGTCAAAGTCGTCGATTTCTGGCCAGATTTCCGACTAGACAGCAACAACCAACCGACCACGGCCTCCCAACAACTGAGAAATCCGGCAGTACAGTTGGAGGTATCCAAACCAGAAGGGGTTGAACGCTGGTTTGTGTTTGGAAAGGACAACTTTCCCCCAATTCGTTCAGTGGTATCAGGAGAACCCCTAGAAGGAATTGAGATTAGCTATAACATTCAACCCCAGGAATCAGAGGATTATTTCCGGGTGATCGTGACTCAATCAGGTCAGCTATTCTATGCTGCCCATTCCTCGAAAGGCTTTAAATCTGGTACCTTAGACATTGGAAAAGCTGTCAGTCCCGGTTGGGCAGACTTCCAAATTACCCTAGACGAGTATATTCCCCATGGCAAAATCAATCGTGAGGTCATACCTGTATTTGACCCAACCGTTAAGGGAGTACCAGCCTTATTAGTCAGCACCGAAACCGGAACCCAAACCTGGTTACCCTGGGGCGAACCGACTACGATTAACGAACCAACAGGAGAAATCTTTGCTGCCTTTAGTCCCAAACTCTTGCAACTGCCGTTTGCGATCGCATTAGAAGACTTCATCGTTGAACGCAATGAAGGCAGTGATTCCGTTGCTATGTGGACTAGCAAAATCCGGCTCGAAGACCGGGATCACCATGTCATCTCCCAGCGCAACGTTTGGATGAACCATCCCACCTGGTATCAAGGCTGGAAAATAGCCCAAGCTTCCTGGAATCCCGGTGACTTAAAACAATCAACCCTACAAATCAAGCGAGAACCAGCCTGGGTAACTGCTTTAACCTGGACAGGCTCCGGTCTAGTAATCGGTGGCATCACCATCATGTTTTATGGTCGAGGGGTAGCTAAAAAACTGCGCCGTCAGCCAGAGGAGTCCGGAGTTCCCTTGTACTATCATTCTCCCTAGCATACTTTGTTCTAGTTCAGATTAGCGTTTACTTCTGTTTAGCGTTTACTCCTGTCCTCTGATGAAACCACTCCAACTCCTGATCGGACTCTGTCTCGGAATCGTAATCCTGATCATACCTCCAACCCAACTCCAACCATCACCCCTAGACCCCTTACAAACCCTAGCCGTCCAACTTGATGGGCGCAAAAAACCCTTAGACACCGTAGCCCGAGAAACCGTAGCCAAAATCCACGGTTCCACTAACTACCGCCTAGAAAACAATCAAACCCTCAACTATCTCCAAACCTACCTATCCCTATGGTTTAATAACCGAGACTGGAACCAAGAACCCTTCATTCTACTGACCTACCGCCCCCTCAAAGAAAAAATTGGTCTTGACCTAGAACGAAAATACTTCTCCTTCGCAGAATTAGTCAGTTCCAACCTAGGTGCCATCGTTCTGGAAGCCAATCAAAAAGAAGCGGACAACATTGAGCTGACTAGAGACGAACGAGAAGCCCTCACCATAGAAGACAGACTGGCATTAATGTTACGCACGGTAGGTACTGATACCCTACCCCTAGTTCCCCATCCCAGCGAGAGTAAAGGCACTTGGGTAAGCATACCTCAATCGCAACAGTATTACACCAACGAACAAATTACCCCCCTACAGCAAAGTTACCAAACACTCAAACAAGCCTATCGTTTAGATCCCCTACTGACTACTGTGGAGGTTGGGCAAGTCGCGGAAACACTACATCAGCAGTTAGCCGCTCTTAGCCCTGAAATTTACCCCAAGGATTCCTTGCTGCAACGGGAAGTTAACTTCTCTAGTTTTCGCCCCTTTAGTAAAGCCTGGAAAATTTATGCGATCGCATTACTAGTCCTGTTATTAGGATTATCCTTCAAACAATTCGACCTCTACTCAGGTGCAGTAGGAATTTTCCTGACAGGTCTTTTCATCCAAGGCTACGGCTTTATCACCCGCATGGAAATTGCCGGACGTCCCCCAGTCACCAATATGTATGAATCCGTAGTGTGGGTTGGATTTGGGATAGCCGCCATCGCCCTAGTATTTGAGCTAATCTACCGGGCAAAATACTATCTGTTAGCCGCTGCTCCTTTATCAATCCTTTGTCTTCTTCTAGCAGACAGTCTTCCAGCCGTGCTAGATCCAAGTATTGCCCCCCTTGTACCAGTACTACGAGACAACTTCTGGCTAAGTATCCACGTTCCCACCATTACCCTCAGCTATGCTAGTTTTGCCTTAGCGATGGGATTAGGACATATTATTCTAGGACATTATCTAGTTGCTCCCCAATCCTTTCAACGAATTTCCTATCTATCAAAATTCAACTATCGAGTCCTACAAATTGGTGTTTTACTGCTCACTACTGGCATTATTCTCGGTGGCATCTGGGCTCACTTCTCCTGGGGTCGCTTCTGGGGTTGGGACCCCAAAGAAACCTGGGCGTTGATTGCCCTAATGTGTTACATAGTCCCCTTACATGGTCGTCTGGTAGGATGGTTAGCAGACTTTGGGATGGCAGTCATTAGTGTAGTTTGTTTTAATGCTGTGTTGATGGCTTGGTATGGCGTTAACTTTGTTCTCGGTACTGGTTTACACAGTTATGGGTTTAGCACTGGTGGCTCAGAATTAATTGTCGGGATCCTCGTTGGTTTAGACTTATTATTTGTAGCAGCTGCCGCTACCAGACATAACCGTTGGTTTATCTCTAAATCTAGTCAAAATCTAGTGAAACAATGGAGTCAAAATCAACCAGTTATGGCTAAAGATAATTAAAATTAATTAAAACCAACTAAAAATGCATAATACCAACTAATGAGGAAGAAATTATCAACCTAATTTAGCTGGTCATGTTTTCGATTAAAAATTCCTAGATTGAGAGATAATATAATTAATTGTTAATTATGGTTTATTATTAAAATAAATCGTTTTCCAGGTAGAGGTATACTATGGATCGTCGTAAATTTATGGGCTGGTTTGGTGTTGGTGCATTAGCTACTTATCTACCAGTAGCATTAGCTGCCTGTAGTAAACCAATGAAGATTGCTCTACCGATGACTGAAACGGTTAGGGAGTGGTATTTAGAAGTGCGAAAGGTAGAAACTGGCAAAGTAATTACTGTTATCGAAATTCTTTCTCCCAAAAACAAACGGTCTGCAGAAGGGCGCAGCACTTATGAAACCAAACGGCAAAAAATATTAGATAGCTTAACCCATTTGGTGGAAATTGATTTACTGCGTCAAGGAAAACCGATGGCTATGAATACTCAAGCCTTCCAGAGCCACTATCGCATCGTAGTCAGCCGTTCTCAAGAACGTCCCCAAGCGGATTTATATGCCTTCAATCTCCCCCAAGCAATCCCTTCGTTTCCTTTACCTCTCCAACCAGGCGATCGAGAACCTACCGTTAATTTACAACAATTATTACATAATCTATACGACCAAGGGAGTTATGATTTAGCGATTGATTATAGTCAAGATCCGCCACCACCTTTATCGACCGCAGATGTAGCTTGGGTAAAGCAAGTCTTGATTGAATAGTAGCCTGCAGCTGGTTCTAGATTTGAGTAATATCCAGTCCGGTTAATCCCTTACGAAATAATCCCTAATCTTAAACTACCAATTACTAATTATATAGTACCCATTAGTAGGCAAAGTATAGAATAATTAGTCAACCGGACATGATATAATGTTATCATGCCACCTTAGAGGATATCTGAAAAGTTTTTTTATACTGGATTTTGCCCCCCTAGCCCCCCAACTTTGGGGGGAAAAAGAGTCAATTTTATTCTAAAAGTCCCCCAAAATTGGGGGATTTAGGGGGCTTGGATGTAGCAAATGAGACTTCTCAGACAACCTCTTAGTTATATATTATTGGTAATAGATACTAATAACTATGCAGTTTCGGACTCATAACAACTATGAAATTACTGAGCTAATAGCTCAACAACCTTCGTCGTCACCTGCACCGCAAATAAATAAAAGCACTAGAACAAACGTGCAGTCAGACGATCCTATTACCATTATCATTGCTTTATTTAGTTTACTTGTATCTATAGCTGTAGCTTATACATCAAATTTCAGGAAAGCTAACCTTAAGCTGTCTTTGGGAAGAAACATTATATTTTTTCCTACATACATTACTGTCCCAACTGGTAATAAAAATATTGTCGGATTAGGCTTCAATCTTCCCATAACTTTCTACAATTGGAGTCCTCAAGGAGGAACCATTCAACGGATTCGTTTAGTTGTTGGCAGAAAAGATAATGACAATTTTTACGACATGGCATGGACTACTTTCGTTAAAATCGAGAGTGCCGGAAATTTTCAAGATGAAAATCTAGCTCAACCGATTCCAGTACAAGCACGTTCTTCAGTAAATAAAATAGTTCGGTTCGATTGGAGTCCTGAATTAGGAGGAAAAGAATTTGATTTACAAGTTGGCAACTACGAGTTGAGGATTTATGGATGGACACAGAATACACAAAAACCTGACTTGAAGTACATGGCTTCTTTTAACCTTAAGGATCAACATTATCAACAATATAAAGACAACATAGCTGCTAACCTGACTGAATCGATCTGGGTGTCCCTAGACGAAAACGAAAAACCCAATCAGTTTGTGTCTAAACACACGATTGGTGTGCTTTACTCTAAAAAGTAAGTGTTTCATTAATCAAGGAGAACATTTTATTATGCCTGGAGATAGCAAGATATTCGGTTTCAATAATCTTAGTAAGAGTGTTTATAACGCTGGAAATATAGGAGGCATAGCTGAAAATTCTGTAACTGCTGATCTATCAATAGCCAACGAGCATAAGCAAACCCTAGTTGAAGCAGCAGAAGAAATCCAACAACTTCTAGACCAAGTCTCCCAGACTAATCCCACTACAACAAACAAAGAGAAGATTATAGTTGTAGGTGAAGTTGTTGACAAAATTGAGAATAACCCAACACTAAAAGTTAAGGTAATCAATTCCCTGAAATCTGGACGAGTAGATGCATTCAAGGAATCGATTGACCATCCGCTAGTGAATATTCTGATGGCGACTATTGAAGGGTTGGGGGAGGTAGAGTAACAGCTTAGGATTGTTGCAACACTCTACCATAGTAGACCTTAGCGGGGAATTAGGATAGGGTAGCGATCGCCTCAATAATTCCCCATTATCTCAATGAGTATTAGACAAAGTAGACTGGTCTGGTGGACAGTGATAGTATAATTAAAATTGCTTCGTATCCTGTCAGTAAGCTTCAGAATCCTTATAGTTTTTGCAAGCAAGAGGTTTACTTCAAGGTATGTCCTGATCAACCCTCAAACTTTTAGTGTTGAATCTTAATAATTATATCCTTCAGGTATATCTTCCTCTTCCTTGATTAACTTCATGCCAGCAGCTTTAGGGTCAAAGCCTTCAGGGAATATGGTGCGACAAGGATAGGTAATGTAAAGTCTTTCACATGCAGCTTCCGATGTTGTTTTGTCTGAATAAAGTGCGTCTTGTAAATTAGCTCTAGATAAATCAGTTTCCTTTAAATTAGCTCCCGATAAATCAGCTTCCTGTAAATTAGTTCTAGATAAACGAGCTTGCTGTAAATTAGCTCCTGATAAATCAGCTTTAAATAAATCAGCTTTAAATAAAATCGCTTTCTGTAAGTTAGCTTCCTCTAAATAAGATTGCTGTAAATTAGTTACTAATAAACTAGCGTTATGTAAATTAGCTGCATCTAAAATAGCTTGTTGGAAATTAGCTCTATATAAACGAGCTTTCTGTAACTGAGCTTCAGATAAACGAGCTCCCTGTAAATTAGCTCTATATAGACGAGCGTCTTTTAAATTAGCTTTATCTAAAATAGCATTCTTTAAATTAGCTCTCGATAATAAAGCTTCCTGTAAATTAGCTGCAAATAAATTAGCTTCTTGTAAATTAGCGTTAACTAGCTCCGCACCAGAAAGTTGGACTCCTTTCAAATAAGCCTTTGGAGCCTCTAAACCCTCTAAGCTCTGTCTCCGCCAGGTCAACCAAAACCAGGGAATACGCCTTGGTTCTGAGTTTAGGAATTCCAGAGCTTCTTTTCTGCCGCCACTGCCAGCTTGGTCATAGGCTGCTGTAACTACTTGCCATGCCTGATAAACTTCAGCATTTCGTCTATCCTGCTCACCACCAATAAAGACAATCACACCAACAAGTAGAGATAGATTACCAATTAGTCCTAAAATTTCTAGCAATGCTAATCTATTCAGATAATCCAGAACAGGCTCTAAAAACTTTTTTTCTATGCTGATGAAAGTTTGATGGCACTTGAACAAGGCTAACGTCAAAGGATTTTTAACAATTTGCTCAGCTTTATCCCAGTCTTGCTCCGCATCCCCTTCCCCTTTTACGAGTAGGCGATTTTGGTAAAGTTTATAGGCTATTTCTTCAACCTTTTGGTAATGATTTTTAGTTGACGAAGGGGTTAGAGAGACTTTGATTTGATTAAGAATTTGATTCAGCTTCATGATTGCCAACTCGGGGAAAACCCTATATATTTGGCTTATTCGTGGGCTTCTAAATCAACCCAATTGTCTGCTCCACAAATTACTAGACAAAGCGTAATGCTAATAATAGCAAGCACTAACAGTATTTTGGTTCGGTTTATTTTATCCCGTTTCCTAGTAAGCGTGAAGCACACTTCAATTTTATTCCCTGCTCCCTACTCCCTGCTCCCTAAAACCCACTCCTACTGAGTACCTCATCCAATTCAGAACTGCTATCATGACACAACCTTACCTTAAAGCTATCTATATCTACCCGATTAAATCCCTAGATCGGATTGAACTCGAAACCGCCACTCTCCTCAAAAGTGGTGCCCTAAACCATGACCGGGAATTTGCCCTATTCGATCAGCAAGGTAAATTTGTCAATGGTAAGCGCAATGCCAAAGTCCACTTGCTGCGGTCGGTCTTCGATATCCAATCCCAATTGCTATCGCTACAGATTCAGGGCACAAACCAAAACATTACCTTTCATATTGATCACGGGCGAACTGCTCTGGAAGCTTGGTTAAAGGATTACTTCGATTTTCCAGTTAAAGTAGTGCAGAACACCAGCACTGGTTTCCCAGACGATACCAATGCTCTTGGTCCTACTATTATTAGTAGCGCTACCATTGAAACCGTTGCTTCTTGGTTTCCTCAGATAAGTCCTGAAGACATACGACGTCGGGTTCGAGCCAATCTAGAAATTGGAGGAGTTCCCGCTTTCTGGGAAGACCAATTGTTTACCGAATCAGGACAATCTATTCAGTTTAAAGTAGGGGAAGCTTTGATAGAAGGAATTAATCCCTGTCAACGTTGTATTGTTTTAGCACGAGACCCTCAGACCGGAGAAGCTACTGGTAATTTCCAAAAGACTTTCATGGCGAGACGCAAGGAAACCCTACCATCCTGGACAACCAGCGCTCGTTTCAATCATTTCTACAAATTAAGCGTGAATACAAACGTGCCTGTTTCAGAAGCCGGTAAAGTGTTGCACCAAGGGGATCCCATCGAAATCCTGAAGGTTAGTCAAGGTTGACTAGGCTTTTTGCAGAAGTCAGTAGAATTGACGCAAACGGTGTCTTGATGCAGCGCTATAATCCCAAATTGGGTTCAAATCCCAAAAAGCGATCGCTTATAAACAAAGTGGTTAACCTAAAGTGATATCAACTGTCAACCCTAAACCGTGAACTTTCAACACCAATCAATATGGGAAATTTTATTAAATAAAACTTTTTGACTTTTTTGCGGATTCGTCGCTCTGGAATTGAAGTAGAGATTTAGGTACATCTGAACAAACAGAAGCCAGACAAAACCTCTACCTACCAAATGTTTAAACCTCAGAGCAATGAATCATCAGTGGAACAATGTATTTGTGAAAGTCAGCACCTGGCTAGTGGCTGAGATCATCCTAAATTTGATTGGTCTAGATGACCTCGCCGATTACAGCGAATTCGTCTTCGATAAAGAGGTTTTAATCTCAACATCTCACCATCAAGTCTCACGGGTTTTCCCCCCTCGTCACTCCCAAGGCTTGTTTTAAGAGTTTCCCCTCAACCGTCAAGCGTCAACAAATTCTAACCTTATAGCACTACCCATTAAAGTTAGGACATTAAAGTTAGGACATTGATACAAGCTTAAACGCTAATGCACGTAAACTTTTGCCTCTTGTCTCTTGCCTCTTGCCCTTGCGCGTAGGGCTATATTACTGAAGACTGATCGCCAAGCAACCCTACGGCAACCCCTCAGGCTAAAAGACTTCAGCCTGTGAAGTACCCCAACCTGCTTTGGCCGTAGGCCACGCTACGCGAACGCTGAGGTTGGGGCTTCCAATTCTCAGGTCAACTCAGGGACGGTTTTATTCGTCTTTTGGGCTTCCCGCGCGCGTCCCCGACGCCTCAACCAGAGGCGCGCGCCTGCTGGAATTGGTCTTACTCAGCGTCCACAGGCAGACATCCGCCTTCTATCGACGTATAACTTTTACGACAGACTCACCTTGGAATTACAGCACTATGGCCAACCAGCCGGGGTTTGTCTCTTCCCGGAGACGAAACCTTAGTAGAGTGGAGCCTTTATGGTTGGTCGGCTATGCATAAAAGGGTTAAAACTGTTTGATTAAGGCTCCACTCTACTTACGGTAACTTCAAACCCTGAGCTCTGAAGCGTACTTTTACACCTTGAAGGTAGCCTTTTAGTCAGTCAGGCGGGTCATCGACCAACATTATTTTAGCACGAATCGTCATAAGTTGTCGTCTCGCTATCCATCCCCACCGTGAAAGACGGTGGGGATGGATAGCGAGTTTTGTTAATCAATATTTAATCATTATGGAGCTAAGCGGATTCGAACCGCTGACCCCCTCAATGCCATTGAGGTGCTCTACCAACTGAGCTATAACCCCGCAATTTTATAGTCCATCAACTAGTATACCTTGATAGCTCAGCTAAGTCAAGTGGTTTGAGAATGAAATTATCTCGATCAGTAGAATACGCTGGGAGACTGAGCCATTTGGGTAATATACCCCATACAGCTGTTCATCAGAAAATAAACTACTAACATAGCTGCTGCTGACATGGCTACTAAGGTACCAGCCAGCATCAGAGAGAACTCTTGGGTATCAAAGGCTTCCTGCATCAGGTGCAGTGACCAAGCCACCAAGGCGACATCAAATATTAGAATTATCACCAGCATTTTTTACAAAAATTAATATTGCATCCATATTTAGTTTAGCAGCTATAAAAATCGCTGCAAACCATTAAACTACTTAATACTACACAACAAAACTTAAATATTTCGGAAGAATAATCGATTAATCTACTATGGCAATCGCACCGGAACTTGGTGCTGGTTCAAATAGGTTTTAATTTCAGATACACTCAGTTGCCCGTAATGCAACAGGGAAGCTAGTAACGCTGCTTCGGCTTTGCCCTCAGTCAGAGCCTGATAAATATGATCGCAGTTGCCAGCACCACCGGAGGCAATCACAGGAATTTCCACCTGTTCAGCCATAGTGCGGGTTAGCTCTAAGTCATACCCAGCCTGGGTTCCATCCGCATCCATACTAGTAACCAGAAGTTCCCCAGCTCCCCGTTGTGCCACCTCTTTTGCCCATGCGATCGCATCAATACCAGTGTTCTCACGCCCTCCTCGCACGTAAACATTCCAACCAGGATTATCAGGATCTTCCCGACGACGAGCATCAATAGCAACTACAATGCACTGATTACCAAAGCGATCGCTGGCTTGATTAATAAAGTCTCGATTGCGTACAGCAGCCGAATTAATACTCACTTTATCGGCTCCTGCTCTTAATAATAATTTAATATTTTCTAGGGATTGGATCCCACCCCCCACCGTCAAGGGAATAAACACTTGTTCAGCTGTACGGTAGACTACATCAATAATAATGTCTCGGTCTTCATGGGTAGCAGTTATATCCAAAAACACCAGCTCATCTGCACCAGCATCATTGTAAACTTGTGCTAATTCCACTGGATCACCAGCGTACTGCTACTACTAGCTAAAGATGGCACCAACTCCTCTTGTTCCTGCCAACCTTTTGGCCAAAGTATACGATCAGCACTAAAGTGAAGTGGATCATTGTCTGGCCAAGGAGCATCAATTGGTTCCTCAATCAGAACAAATTCGCCATTGTCAAAAGGGTTACCTTCGGCGCGATGCTTGATTTCAACTCGCTCCCGAATACCCTGTTTTTCCTGAGTAAGAGCGCGGTGGTGACAGTAAGGATTATTCCCTCTGCGGTCAAAGAAAACATGAGCAGTCCAACTGCAGCCACCACGACACAGTTGAGCAAATTCACAACTCTTGCAGAAACCCCACAGATGGTCTGTACCTTTAGGAGTATCAGCCCCTAGATTAAACCGCAACTCCTCGGTCTCTTCAATAATTTCACGTAGGGAGTGGTCTCGGATATTACCTCCAGTGTAGGCGGAAGTCGGCAATGAGGGACAACCTTTGATAGCACCATCGGCTTCGATGCCTAAGCTAGATAGTCCAGCATTGCACCCCTGCCAAAATGCCCAAGGATTATCCTCTCCCCGTCCCCGCAGCAGTCGTTCATAGGGACCATAGTAACCAATATTATTACCAGCTTGAACCTTTACCCCTTCCCGAAAAGCCCGACGGGCCACCCGCGCTATCATCGGGTATACATCTAGCAACTCATAGGGTTGCAGCAGAATCTCACTATTATCCGCCGCATTCCCCATGGGTACAGTCAACTGAATTTGCCAAGCGAAGACTCCTGCATTCCGGATGCGCTCGTAAATCTGGGGAAACTCTGGTGCACTGAGCCGATTAATTTGAGTGTTACAACCGAAGGGGATACCGGCCTCTTTGAGATGGCTCATGGTCTTAAACGCCCATTGCCAAGAACCTTTCCTACCCCGCAACCGGTCGTGTGTGGCTTCTAAACCATCCACGGACACAGAAACTACTCGAATCCCAGCATCTTTCATCCGGCGGGCTGTATCTAAGCTAATCCCAAACCCTCCAGTGGTCATGCCACAGACCATTCCAGCGGAGGTAATCGCTTTGGCAATATCGAGCCAGTCAGGACGCAGAAAGGCTTCACCTCCAATTAAGGTGACTTCTGTAATCCCAACGTCGGCCAGTTGTCTGACCATGTCTAAGGCTTCTGTAGTGGAAAGTTCTTTAGCCCTGGTATGACCAGCCCGAGAACCACAGTGTTGACAGGCTAAATTGCACTTAAGGGTGATTTCCCAGACGGCATAACTAATTCTGCGATATGTCATCACAATTCTCCCATGTTAAGTTATCTCGAAAGAGGGACAGACATCAGGTGATACAGCGGTTTTCAATGGGGTGAGGTACAGATTTGTGGGTTTTAGGGAACAGGGAATAGGGAACAGGGAATAGGGAATAGGGAATAGGGAACAGGGAATAGGGAATAGGGAAAAAATCTTGTGTACCTCATAAGTATAGAAAACCCTATAGTAAGCCAATCACCAATTAGAGACTTGGGTGTCAACAAACTACCAATTAAAGATATCAATTCAAGTAGGGTGGGCAAAGTGATATAATATAGACTATTCAAAATAATCAAACTTTTTTTGCCCACCGGACGAGCTAAAAACTGGTGTTTTTTTGGCTACTCCCTTACCGACTAACTATCTGTAGCATCCATAAACTGAAATGGTATGATCTGTGTCTGTCGGAATCAACCTGAGCTTATTGCTCAAACTTCCTTAGAGAGTATCGTTTAGGACAGCGCCATACAGCAGCTGAAGCGGCGGCCAAATAACCCCATAAAGTGGCTGAATACCTCCCTTTATGCCCATAACTTGACTAGCCCCACCAAAAACAGCTTCTAGTTCTTGTTGATCAAGATCCCTCAGACCATCTTCAGCAGCACTTGACTCCAACAATTGGCCAGTATAGTCTTCAAGCTCCTCTTGGGTGAAGTCATAGCCAGCGCTTTGCACGATTTGGCGACATTCATCTTTACTGTTTACTCCTTGAATTTGGGCACGGAATGCTTGATCAGTGCCTAGCCTTTCGTAGAAGGCTTTAACATTTTCTAAAGACATAGTTTTCTCCTGAAATTACTGAAATACTGTTGGTAGCATCGGTTAAAAAACAGTACCGTAGCTAGGGCAGTATTTTCTGAAATAGATGAAGTTTTCATCGATAATAAAATTTTATTCAATATAAAAATTAATTAAGTAGGCTTTTAAAATTTTGTTGCGACAAAACTTTAAAATTATGTCCCAAACCTTGCTGTATGGGATAAGAAAATTATTTCCTTAGGGGGAGGATAGCAGCATCATTACTATGGCAGCAACACATGACGATAGTGATCAGGACTTACCCACAACTGCATCATCAATAATATATTAAGTAATAATACCCATTATTAAAAGTATAAGGACAGCTCCAGATGGGAAGATGGGCTGAGGGGGTGACAAGCAAGGTAAAACCGTTACTGGGTAATAATTTCAGGCCATCTGTAACAAAAAGATACATGCTGTTTTGGGCTGACGTTGGACGTAGTTATAAAGGTTTGAGCTTGCCATTAAATCATTCGTAGGGTCAATTTGGGAGTTTATCTTTACTGATATAATTGGCATCAAAGTCTTATATAGTAAGCTTTTCAGGGCTCATGTCACCCCCTCAGGAAGATGGGGAAGCTTTTTATTAAGGGGAATTATACGGAGATGAGATGACAATAAAAACAACTAAATTTCGAGATATAACTAAAACAATTATGTCCCTAAAATCTGTGGCAATCAAATTTTCGATTGGCGAGTTAGCCCCAGGGGGAAGCGTTCGCGTAGCGTGGCCAAACGCGCCCCGCGTGGCCAATAGGCCAAGGCCAATCGCATTCGATATCTGTGTGGAAACTTCCACCTCTTCCGCTAAACTAGCTAATATAGCGTTTCTAAATGAAATCTAAACCTAGGAAGTCTTTTTTTCTTGTTCAAGAAAAGTCTGTATATCTTTCCCCTATTGCCTTTTGCCCGCCCCCCTTATTAAGGGAGGGGGGATTCCTCTAGCCTTTTTCAGCAATTCGTGTGTTTACAACCCAGATACAAACGCCCTTATCATTGACCAGTGTCTCCTCCTGCACCTCTGACTCGTCTATCCCAAGGACAGCTGAACGTATTAGAAACCTGTCCCCGTAAGTTCCAACACATTTACTTTGACCAGCTGGGAACACCGGTGTCTCCCGAACAACAAGAGCGTCTTACTTGGGGAAGCCGCTTTCACCTATTAATGCAACAGCGCGAACTTGGGTTACCAGTCACATCCTTAGTAGAAGAGGATACCCAACTCGACTACTGGCTGACTGGTTTAGTCAATGCCGCACCAGAACTTTCCAACCCAGAGCCT